>JAIELR010000157.1 GCA_019752835.1 Gammaproteobacteria bacterium
CAAGACATTTCCAAAACGACGATTCAGTCGATTATCTCCTAAATCAGCATACTTTATTTCTTCAGCAATCCAACTTTCTGGCAATGTTTCATTTTTAATCTCCATTTCTACTCTGTCCCTCTTTTTTTAAAAAGAGGGATTATTGACTTTTTTCATCTTAAAAACAAGACATTCCGGACTTGTGGGTAATGGTCAGCATTGAAGAGGGGTGACCTGGGTATTTGTAGCCCAGATGCAGTCCAGCATCCGGGCTACTTATTTATTAAACTATACGCAAGGCGTCGGTAACGGGGAATTGTATCCCATTATGGTTATGATACCCTGGAATATTATTTAACATTACATTTTGAGGCACGTTCAAGTTTGAAGGATTATTCGAACCTCTCTGCACCGTGAAGAATAAAGTTTGTTTAAGACTTACTTTTCCTATTGTTTCGTAGCATAAAAAGCTGTTAACTGTCTCTGTTTCTACATTGCTCTTCAAGTTTTCTGATTTATTTAATTTTTGCTGTTTATTGGCGCTTAGTTCAGGCTCAGAACGCAGTCGTTTGCTGGCTATGGAGTTTGCACGGATTGGTTCGAGCGCTGAGTTAAGCTTTTTTTGTAAATCAATAAGAGCATGTCTATAATCTTCGTTTGCAGATTGTGATCTAAGTAGTAAGTTAGCGGCAAATATTTCTAATTCAACATCAAGTAACCTTTCTATACATTTAAGTTTGTTCAACAAATCAGGGCGTTTAGAGCATGTCGCTTTGTGAATATCGATTTGATTTTTGATAGAGTCTTTTAAGTCTGTTGTATTTTTGTATATCATTGTTTTAATCTCTCATATATATTTATGGTTGTTTGGGAGTAAATAATAACCATTAAATATTAAGAGTATATGAATAATATATTTGTAATAAATAAATCTTTGTCTCGGTCAATTTTTCCTGTAGCTCGGATGCAGAACAGAATAATCCTACTACACTAGGATTATTAATGAATTTAAACCCATTTCATTTATTAAACCTAATCGATTAGGATTTATATGGCAAACCAAGTTAAAAAATATGAAACGCCCGATCTTAACCAACCTCTTACCGCGGAATTACTCGGGCGAGCAATTAAAGCGAGGCGCACACAAAGTAAGTTACGCTTAGAGGATGCCGCAGCTCTTTGTGGGGTCGCCAAACAAACCTTGATGAACATCGAACATGGGCGGCTCGGCAGTCAGTTGAGTAGTGTCTTACAGATTTGTGCCGCATTTGGCATAAAATTACGTATATTACCTTGGGATAATGAGGGAAATGATGACTGGCAATGAACCTATTTTAGATATTTATCTAGGCAAAAAAATTATTGCAAAATTAATCCCTCCACGTTGATCTTCACTCATGGAAATCAGGTGCCAAAATGATACTGACCTTTGCCTTGATTTTACCACTTTGTTATAAATTAGCATCTGCAGGGTATCGAAGTTTAAAAACAGAAAAACCCAGTAATTTCAGATTTTACTTTGAACAAAGCATGTTTGGTAATGCAAGGCTCAGGGCACTGACAGAAGCCCAAGAGTTAAACAATGGGTCATTTCAATCGATAGAACGGCAGTTATGACGAAAACTCGATCTATTAGAATTCGCCAGTAGTGAGAAATCCTTACTTCTCCACCCGGTAATCATTATGAACGATTAGCCGGCAAATTGGCTGACTGGTCCAGTATCAGAGTCAATATTCAGTGGCGACTATTGTTAACCAAAAAAGCCACATTATCCCAGCCTTCCCCATAAAGCGAGATAGTATCAATATTTAAATTAAACTGCCCTTGAATCAGCGCTTTAGCCAACGCAGTATCTATTACGATGGTGGGGTTTCATTGATGCGTCATTTTTTCTATTCTATTACAATATGGTTTTTAATTTTATCACGTTTTTTGACAATATCTCTAATATTTCATTAATCTGTTGAAAGTATAGTGAGGCATTAGAGCAGTCGAATGTAATTTAAAATTGAGTATCCCGAGGAACATATAATGCTAAAAAGAAAAAGAAATAATAACTGTAACACTAAAGCATTACCTATTGACCTAACTATCGCCAATAAAGTTGAAGCGTCATCTCCTTATTCTAACTCCCTAGAGAATGGCAGCACTAGGTCCGACCTAAGGGTACAATCGCAAGATAATTTTCTCAAAAATATAAATAATAATAACAACAGTAATAACATTGATTTAACAAGTAATGCCAATTTTCCACTAGGCAAACCAAATAAAAAAATAAAACCCAATACTGATGATTATGAGTCAGTTGTGCAACCATCAGCCTTGCCTAATATCCTATTCGATCCAATAAGTAAGTGCTTAACAGAATTGGCAAATCAATTGCCATTCATTAAAACAGCGATGGTTGTCAAGGATGAAGAAATAAAAAAATTACAACAAGACCTTATGGACAAACAAGAATCCCTCACAAAGGAAATTGAAGAAAAAAATAATATTGAGGGACTCTTAAAACAAAAAAAACAAGAAATTTTATCGCTCAAAAATGAATTGTCTTCTAAAGACGAAACGATTAATTTTACCACTGATTTATATCAAGCAGGAATTCAACTGCAAAAAGAAGACAATGAAAATGCCATTGGTGAATATAATGAAAAATTACAATCTTTGCAGCAAGAAATAATATCCAAGGATGTCGCCGTTAAGACATCGATTGATAAACTTAAAGCAAGTGAACAAAAAAATTTAGAATTAGAAAAACAACATCAGGACGATCAGCAACTGCTTCAGAATATGGCACTATCTCAAGGCGAGCTTCAAGAGAAGATAGGTCAGTACCAAAATCAACTACAAATTTTAACTAAGGTTATTCATCAATTATTGCCTTACATGCCATTTAATGCGTATAATTTGCCTCAAACTGAAAGAGCATCTGTTCAACAATATGCGCCCGCTAGACTCTTTGCTGCAAATGCACATAATTATAGTTATTCCAGCACTCTCGAGACTGCCCAAGGAAACCAAGAGCAAAGCTCACCCAATTCGAGTTCAATCACTAGCTATGCTTCTTTTTTCCCCATATTACAAGATACTTATTTGGAGAGAACCATTCCTACATCAAATACCTACCCAACATTACCGGCTCCTTCTGATGCAACACGTTCCTCAGATAGTGTATCTAATAATAAGTAATTACTAAACAAGCAAGAGGGCCTCAGGATTGTAATTTAATATGGACCAAGTATTAAAAGACAAGAATGGATTTCAAAATCCCCTTATGCCGCATAACGTGAAGCAGGCTATGCGGCATAAGCGAGGCTACTCTATCCGTCTTGATTGCAAACTGGCGTTCGACTCATTGATGAAATTCGTACAAAATTTAACAATTTTAGTTGGCTGCATCATCGTACTTTGGATGCGAATCAGCTTACCCTGATCAGTATTTGTTTGTGTGGTAATACGCAATATTTCTAAGCTAATTTGCGAATTATCTTTCGAGCGACTACATAAACCCGTCGGTATAACTTCTACCACAGAATGACTCTGAGAATTCATATTGTTTTTATCGCAAGAAGTCACATTCCAGTTGTCTGCTGTTTGTTTCCAATAACGATCATCCCAACGATAAATTGACAAACAACCAACACTTTTCGCCTGTAATAAACGGTTGACTAGCTCTTGATTGGCTTGAGAAGCAACAGCCGATAATTGCCAATATTGCCATTGAGCATGAACTTGTTTGGTTAATAGTAAGGTGATTTCCATGGTGCCCAAGGCGAGTAAACTTAGTAGCAGTAAAAAAGACATAACGGTCACCAATATGAATCCGGCATTTTTTTCATCCATATTTATCATCAATTAGCTAAACTCTCAATAATTTCCCACTGACGGTATAAATGATGATCGGCAACAGGCCAAGGATAGCCATCGAAAACAACGGCCTGTTTGGTCGATAAAATATTGTCACCACTATTGAGTAGTAGCAAAATACGGATGGCTTTAATAGTAGACCAGTCGGCCACTTGCGAAGCAGGGACGAAATGTAATTGACGTGAAGAGTTTAGATAACCGTATTGTGCATGCATATCAGAGACATACTCCACGAGTTCTTCGTCTCGACCTGACAATGGGTGAACATAAAGTGCTGTAATCGGCTGTTTCATGCTGTTAAAACGGCCTGTTTTTGCCACATAAAACCATTCATCTTGCCATTTCCCCACTAATGAGCCCGGCAAATAATGATTAAGTTTCACATTCGCTTGCACAGAGTTATTACCTACACTTACAAGTTTAATAAGATCAGCTTTTAAACAATTGGCCATTAATACCGAATCACCGTCTTTAAAAAGATCAGAATTATCGACACTTAGCCATGAAGCCCCAGCTTTCACAGGCTGATTTAAATAAGCTGTTTTTGAACTCATAAACTGTACGGAAACGACAGATGAGTCAGGAACCATATTTTTTTTAATGCTGCTTTCCGTTGACAGCAAGGTTTGTTGAGTGTAGCCATGTACTAATGTTTCTGCACTAACACCAGTATTATTATGATCCATAAAAGGAAAATCAGCAGATATTTTCCGACATCCTGCATAACCTGCTTGCGCTAAATCCCGCATGAGAAAATAAGTGGCTAATTGTCCGTTTTCACCAATAATGGCCAAGCCTTGAATATAATCGTAACTTTGTTTTACACTGTTAAAAACCTCATATACACCCATGAATATGAACAAACTTAAACTGAGGCTGATCATAATTTCTAATAGTGAAAAGCCTCTTGAAAGAATTTGTAGCTGCGATGATTCGTAGCCGGGATGCAGCGCAGCGGAATCCGGGGATAGGCTCCCCACAAAAGCATTTCCCCGGATTCCGCTGCGCTGCATCCCGGCTACGACGTAGATATTTTTATTTCGTTGCAAATCCATTTTCAACAACTTACCGGCAAGCTTATATTTTCACTTTGATTATAAACAGACCAACTTAAGGTGACCGAATTCCCATGAAGACTCCCTATTCCTTGGGGCAAATAAAAAGTGTTACTTTTTTGCCAATCCACAATATTAGGGAAAGATGAAACCAAGCATTGCCCCGCGATATTTACAAGCTGTATTTGCGCCTGAGATCGTAAAAGAGCACTATAGGCTGTTTGAATAGAGGCAGTTTGCATGCCTAACAAACCGAGCAATGCGACAGAAAAAATGCTGACGCTGAGTAAGACCTCTAACAATGAAAAGCCAGAAGTGTTTTCGCTAAAGGGAATTGGTTCTAATATCATCTTCACACACCATGCTTAATACTTAATTCATTATAATTAAATTTTCCATTGAATTCTACTGTTTTATGAGGTATAACTACTACAACATGTTGCGAAATTTGTGTACTGCGAGATTCAAAATTTGCTTTATTCTTTACATCATGCCACAAAGTGTTATAATTAAGGGAACAGAACGCTTGCGTATTTTTAAAAACAGAGCATTTCATGTTTGGACTGAATCCATAGGGTTGCCCGATGATAATCTTGTTGTTGCTGTTGAAGAAATTATGCATGGTCTCTGTGAGTCTAGATTAGGCGGGCATGTATATAAAAAGCGAATTGCTGTTAACGATAGAGGTAAAAGCGCAGGAATAAGGACTATTCTTGCATATAAAACAGAAAAAATGGCGGTTTTTATGTACGGATTTGCTAAAAATAAACGTGATAATGTTACTAAAAAAGAATTAGAGGCATTAAAATTGTTAGGAAAAATATATTTTTCTTATGATGACCAGCAACTTCGGCAAGCAATTCATTACGGTGAACTAATAGAGGTGGTGAAAATATGAAGCAATCAATCTTGGAAATGGTACATACATCAGCCAATGGGCTTTATGAAGCAGGGTTGGTCGATACAACCACCATGCGTGAATTTGATGCTCTCTGTCTTCCTCCAGTCAAAAATTTGACGCCTAGTGAAATTAAAAAAATTCGTTTACGTGAAAAACTCAGCCAAGCTGTTTTTGCTATGTATCTCAATATTAGTCCATCAACCGTGAAGAAATGGGAGACTGGCGAAAAACACCCAAGCGGCGCTTCACTTAAGCTTTTAAATTTAGTTTATCAACATGGACTTTCGATTGTGGCGTAATAAATACCATCTATATTTTCAATGTCTACGCCGTTAGACTGTTCGTTATTAATTATTCTATTCCTGGATAATGGGCCCGCTGATAACACATTTAGTCATATAGCATTGACTAAATTTAGTCAATGCTATATGATCAAACAATGGACATACTTTTTGACATACATAACTCTCATCTTGAAGACCCATCGCGATTTGCCGAGCGGGATCCGCAACTGCATCGCCTGCAGTTACTACCCTATCGTTATGTCCCAGCATTGTTGCAGCAATTTCCAACCAATATCCCTGGAATTTATACCCTAGGTGGTGGGCGACAAATTGGAAAAACGACGCTACTCAAGCAATGGATGCAGCAGTTACTGCACCAAGGAGTACAACCGGCTGCCATCGTATTTTTGTCGGGAGAAATGATTGACGATCAGCATAGTCTTCTACGGATACTGCGCTCCCAACTCGACACAATGCCAGTTACCGGCATAAAGTATATTTTATTGGATGAAGTCAGCTATATCCGTGATTGGGATAAAGCCGTCAAATATGCAGCAGATTCGGGATTGTTAGACCAAGTCATTCTGATGTTAACTGGCTCTGATTTAGTGCTCATGCAAGAAGCCAGAATGCGTTTCCCAGGGCGTCGCGGCCAGGCTGACCAAGTGGATTTTCATCTTTATCCCCTATCATTTCGTGAAACTGTCATACTCAAGCGTGCCAACACTCCCGCGTTGGAGAGTGCGAAAAACGATCAAATGGTGCTTGCGCTACCGATGTTGTATGAAGAGTTTGAGCAGTATTTAATTCATGGTGGCTATTTAACCGCAATCAACGATTATGCCACTAACAATAAAATTACCGCCGCGACTTTAATGACGTATTCCGATTGGGTGCGGGGCGATATGTTAAAACGCGGTAAACACGAACATTACTTGCGCGAAATATTGAGCGCAATCATTAAGCGCTATATGACGCAAGTGAGTTGGAATGCGTTAGCTCGAGATTTATCCATCGACCATCCTAAAACGGTTGCCGATTATATTGCGCTGCTGGAATCTATGGATGCGGTGTTTGTGCAAGCCGCATTACTTGAAGACAAACTCTGCGCTGCGCCTAAAAAAGCGCGTAAAGTAATGTTTGCCGATCCCTTTATTTTTCATGCAATTAGCGCCTGGCTACAGTCGCAACAGGGACGGTTTGTTGATCAGATAGCGGAGACTTTAAAAAAACCGGAAATATGTGCAGCCTTGGTCGAATCTATTGTTGTTACTCATTATCGGCGTTTTTATCAGACTTATTATATTAAGGCCGAAGGTGAAGTAGATGTGGCTTATATTGATAATGGGCAGTTTTGGCCAGTTGAAATTAAATGGCGGGGACAATTGCATACCAAAGATTTGAAGCAAATTTTGAAATATCCGAATGGCAAAATCTTAACACGCTTTCATGAGTCGAGGATGATTGGTCATTTACCTGCCGAGCCATTACCCTGGGCTTTATGGAAGATGGATCATCCTCTGCATTAACCTACACTAAATTATCTTCAAGATAAATTTGAGTTTCTACAAGAAAAAAAATTTGTTTTTCGTGGATAGGGTGAAAATTGGAAATGATACATCTGAAACAAATCCTCGTCGTAAAAGAAACACGAGAAGGTGAATGCCGCGTTGCTTTAACGCCGGAAGCCGTTGGTACTTTGGTTAAAAAACACTATAGCGTGACTTAAAAGGCCAGAATCGTACCTGTTTATCCGTTAAGTCTCCTCTTTTATGACCAATAAAAGCATTTTCTGAAAGCATATCCAATGTTTCAAAAAGGCTATCCATAAATTTCATCGCAGCAACTCGATTGTCAAGAGCAATAAAAGTGATTATTTCATCAATATCTTGCTCCGCTATTTGAGATAAGAAATAGTTGCTCATTTTTATCCCATATTTTTGATTTTATTACTTAGTCGTTTATAAGATTCTTTCGCATCTATTTTTTTACCTGATTTTAGTTGAACCAAACCAACGTCTATTGATTGGCTCAGCTGCTCAATTCGTTGTTTTTGAATATCATCATAATTATGCATCAATCTCAATGACTCGCGGATAACCTCGCTCGCTGAAGTGTATAACCCACTATTAACTTTCTCATGAACATACTTTTCAAGTTCTGTTGTCAATGAAACATTCATGGCAAACACTCCTATGTAAGAATAATTATTATAACGAATTATAGCATACATTAACATAGTTTGTTATAGATAAAGAATCTTAAATATTACCGAAATCGATTATGAGGGATTATTCTATTTAAGCAATGTATCAGTCAAAATTGACAAAAAAGCAAACAAAATGTACAATCCCCCCTTGAAACCCCCTTTTTATCCTTGGCGTAGCAATGTATGAGCAATCTAAATGAGACCGAAATGCGTTTGGCGCCTGATAGCGATTTAGTTGATATTGCCTTAAAAAAAATCCCTTTTTATTTTGCGAAGCGACACGGGGTTGCGCTCACAAGTTATGATGAGCAGCAAGCTGATGTTGTCTATACCGGAGCGTTGAAATCTGCGGTTTTTATGGAGTTGCGGCGTTTTTTAGGCTTGCCATTGCAGCTGACTCATTTAACCAAAGAAGACTTTGAAATAACCTTGGCTAAGCTTTATGAGGCGCAGGACGAGGCTACGCAGCAGATTAACCAGGAAGTAGAGGATGAGCTCGATTTAAGTGAAATGATGCAATCGATGCCCAAAACAGAAGATTTGCTCGATAGTGCCGATGATGCGCCTATTATCCGTTTGATCAATGCCTTATTGTCGCAAGCTATCAAAACCCAGGCTTCTGATATTCATATTGAACCTTTTGAAGATAAACTCGTTATTCGCTATCGTATCGATGGCGTGTTGCGGGAAATGTTGGCGCCGCAACGCGTATTAGCGCCGTTGATTATTTCTCGAATCAAAGTGATGGCCAAACTCGATATCGCTGAAAAGCGTTTGCCGCAAGATGGACGGATTGCCCTTAAAATTGGTGGACGACAGGTGGATGTGCGGGTTTCCACCATGCCATCGGGTCATGGTGAGCGCGTGGTATTACGGTTATTGGACAAACAAGTTGCTCATCTTGATTTAAATCATCTAGGGATGGGACAGGAAACCCAGAAATTAGTGACGGAATTGATTGCCAAGCCTCATGGGATCATTTTGATTACCGGCCCCACAGGCTCGGGGAAAACCACTTCGCTTTATGCCATGCTCACCAGTTTGAATGAACCTTCACGTAATATTTTAACCGTTGAAGATCCCATTGAGTATTATTTGCAGGGCATCGGCCAAACACAAGTCAATCACAAGGTGAACATGACCTTTGCCAAGGGATTGCGCGCCATGTTGCGACAAGACCCTGATGTGGTTATGATAGGGGAAATTCGCGATCTAGAAACCGCTGAAATTGCCGTTCAAGCGAGCTTGACAGGGCATTTAGTTTTATCGACCTTGCATACCAATACAGCGATAGGCGCTATTACCCGATTAAAAGACATGGGTGTGGAGCCTTTCTTGCTAGCCTCGAGTTTAATTGGGGTTGCCGCACAACGGTTGGTTCGTGTTTTATGCTCGCATTGTAAACAAGCGGCGATGGCGACACCAACAGAGTGTGATATTTTAAAGGCAGATCCAGCTAATCCACCTACGATTTATCATACTAAGGGTTGCGATCAGTGCAATTATATTGGTTATCGTGGCCGAACAGGGATTTATGAGTTGATTGCGATTAAGGATGATTTACGCGAAATGATACATTCCCAAGTGAGTGAGCAAGACATGGATAATTACTGTCGTAAACACTATCCCAGTATACGCCAAGACGGTATGCGTCGCATTTTAGCGGGGCAAACTACGATGGAAGAGGTTCTCCGAGTCACTAATGAGCGATAAATATCCCCCTCGTTATTGAATCTGCGGCGTTGTTGCTTTTGGACAACTCGCCATCGTCATGTACAGGAAGTACACTCCTCGGCTCGCGCCAAAAGCGCCTAGCCGCAAATCCAATAACGAGGGGGATAGCCTTATGGCAGCCTATACCTATACAGCATTGGACAGCAAAGGCGTTCAACTAGAAGGCGTTCTGGAGGCAGATTCTTTGCGCCTTGCTCGCCAACAATTACGAGATCAAGGCTATATTCCTGTTGAAGTATCGATCTTCGCCGAAACGGCCAAAAATAAATTGGCATCAACGAGACTTTTTTCCTTTGGCGGATTGCGTTTAACGGTCAAGCAATTGTCTTTGGTCACTCGACAACTAGCCACCCTACTTGCCGCCGGTATTCCTTTAGAGGAAGTTTTACTCGGCGTCGGTGAACAAGCCGAAAAGCCCAAAATTAAAAGCATTTTATTATCGGTGCGAAGCAAAGTATTAGAAGGAAATTCATTGGCCTCTGGGATGGCCGATTTCCCGCATGCTTTTCCTGCTCTGTATCGCGCCACCATTGCTGCGGGCGAACAAACAGGTCGTTTGGATACGGTATTGATCAGATTAGCTGATTATACAGAGCGTCAACAAGAGATGCGTCAAAAGATCCAACAAGCCTTGATATATCCAACCTTAATGACCAGTGTGTCAGTCATTATTGTCATTTTTTTAATGATTTTTGTGGTGCCTAAGATGGTCGCCGTGTTTAGCACCAATTCGCAAATTTTGCCCTTAGCAACGCGTGTATTACTCGTCATCAGTCATAGCATGAAATATGTGGGTCCAGCTTTTCTTGTGTTTGGATCAGCATTTCTCATCGGATTTGCACATATCCTTCGAAAAAATAAAGACGTTCGGCGAAGATTTCATCGTGGATTGCTTAAGATACCTTTATTGGGTAAGACCATTAAAGCCATCAATACCGCGCGATTTTCTCGAACTTTTGGTATTTTGCTGGCAGCTGGCGTGCCTGTGTTAGAGGCGATGAAAATCAGTGCGGATTTAGTGAACAATTTACCTATTCATGAGGCACTAAGTGTCGCCATTCTTCGGGTTCGTGAGGGCGTTGCCATAAATCAAGCGCTTAAATTAAGCCTATATTTCCCTTCAATGAGTTTACATTTAATTGCGAGTGGCGAGGCAACCGGTCAATTAGAAGCGATGCTAGAACGAGCGGCAAATAACCAAGAAAAAGAAGTAGAACGATTGATTGATACGTTATTGACATTATTTGAGCCGTTACTGATCTTGGGTATGGGTTCCGTGGTATTATTCATCGTTATGGCGGTATTGCTGCCGGTATTTTCACTTAATCAATTTGCAGGTTAATAGGGGCAAAAAAATGCAAAGAGTTTCTAATATTATTTCACGTGGTTTTACACTGATTGAAGTGATGGTGGTGGTGGTTATTTTGGGTATTCTGGCTGCTATGGTCGTTCCCAAAATTATGAGTCGACCCGATCAAGCCAAAATTGTTAAAGCGCAACAAGATGTGATGGCCATTCAAAGTGCTCTTGATCTTTACAAGCTAGATAATGGTTTTTATCCGACGACTGATCAAGGTTTGCAAGCACTTTCAACCAAACCTGATTCTGATCCCGTTCCTCAAAGCTGGAAAGCAGGTGGGTATTTGCAAAGTTTACCTATTGATCCATGGAATAAGCCTTATCAATATTTGAATCCTGGTGTGCATGGCGATGTTGATGTCTTTTCGTATGGCCCAACGGGTAAAGCTGGTGCCGGTGAAATAGGTAATTGGAATAGTTCGGGTCAGCAGAGTAGTGGCACTACAACAACGAGCAATTAAGCCGTATGACAATTCAAATGAATTGTAGGGGCAGCCCTCCGTGGCTGCCCAAATGCCGAGCGTTTACCCTAATCGAAATTTTAGTGGTCATCGTTATTATTGGCATCGTCACCGCGACAACATTATTTACGTTGGGTGATGGTGGCCAATCAAGACGAATTCAAGCCATGGCAACGCAATTACAGACGGCATTAGGATTAGCACAAACGCAAGCCATATTGACGAGTACCGCTATTGGATTTAAAGCGAATGCTCATAGCTATTCATTTTATTTGTTTACCACGCAAAAAGATCGTCAAAGTATGCGTTTAAATGCTGCATGGGTACCGATAAAGAATAATACTGTTCTTACGGCTCAGAAAATTCCTACCTATATTTATCTATCCATTGCAACCGGTGATAGTCTATTTAAAAAAGGACAAATGTTTGTCGGGAATCCATCTAAAAATAAACCCGATATCCTTATTTTACCGAGTGGCGGATTTACGCCTTTTATATTGATTATCAGTGATAAAAACAAAAATAAAGGTTATGTGATCAACGGTGATCGTGCCGGTAACTTAACGTTAACAGTATGGGTTTCAAAAAAGGCTAATCATGCGCAATCTGCTTAACACTTATAGAATAAAGCCCCTCTCCCACAAGGGGAGAGGGGCTGGGGTGAGGGGAATCCAAGGCTTCACGCTCATTGAAGTGCTGATTGCCCTCGTTATTTTAGCCATTTCCCTCACTGCAGTAACCTATGGAATTAGCCGCAATGCCCAAAATTCAACGTATATCGATCAAAAAATGGCAGCGCATTGGGTAGCAATGAATATTATTTCAGGGGAAGAAGTAAAGGCCGAGGTTCCAAACTCAACTATCCCAGGTGAAAGTGATGGCAGTACTATTATGTTAAATCATACCTGGTACTGGACAGCATCAACTCAGGCGATAGGAACTGGCTCAGGGTATCGCATGACCGTCACTGTAAGCGCTACTCAAAATGGTCCGTCAATAGAGCATTTGGATACCTTTTTGTATCATCCGCTAGCAATGTAACCTGGATGATTTCGTAGCATGGATGAAGCCCTGTTTTTTTGAGCAAAATTACTTGATGGTTGTCAT
>JAIELR010000098.1 GCA_019752835.1 Gammaproteobacteria bacterium
TAATATTGATCGCCCTGCAGGCATATGGTCTGCACTTTTTTAGAACAAAGTGGATCAATTAAATCGAGATCGGGGTGGATCAATTAAACAGTGATCGTGAGGGGGGAGTGGATCAATTAGGGTGGGATTCGACATTTCTTACATTTCAATTATTCACGATAAAAATGCATCCCAATAAAGTCACGCTTATAATAAATGTAAAAAACACTTGAAATTTAGCAAAGAATTCAATTTTTTCGAGCTATGCGAAATAGTGATTGTGGATAAAGTTGTGAAATAAAGCTAACTATTTTAGTTAAGTGTCGACTCAAGTAGGGGGTTAAGTGATGCTTCTATTTTCCCCTACGGGTTTATACATCCTGATAATAAGGAATGGTCACAAAGTGACCATGGCCGTTTAGTAACGGACTGCGTCCTTAATAAGGAATCGTTTTTTAGTAATTTAAGGAAATTATATACACTCACTAAAAAACGATAAATTATTTAAATGGGGGACTCTGTCCCCCAAACCCCCTGGGATATTTGAAACGGAAATTAAAATTTTTTAAGATCTGAACCCCTTAATAAGTTGTATTGTTATGAATATATAATAAATTAAAATAGACATTCAGAAGCGTCCGAACTGGAACCCCAACTTGCGGACATATTGAAAAAACTGATTATTATTTTATCAGGCTGTTTGGATGTACTTCTCAGATGGCTCCGCCATGCGTTTTTATGTTACGACGTAATTATTGTCACATACATCAATTACGGCGTAATGAAAAATAATTATTTTTTAATAATGTCATCAAATAATCCTTCTGCACAACCGTAAGCCAGTTGCTCCAGCAATTTCATGTAGTGATAGAACCCTTCATATTTCTCGCAATAAGCATTCAACTCTTCTTGGGTCGATGCATCCATAATTTTTTTAATGGTTTCCATTTTTGTTGTCAGTGACATTAATATGGCTTCCTGACCGCCGTGAGAGAGAATTTGCGGGGCTTTTTCATCCAACGTCATAATAAAATCTTTTTGTGCTGCGGTCAGAGGCATAAGGAACGCTCCATTCATCGTGTAAAAAAGTTTAACAAGGCGCTCTTTACAAATCAATCCTTTCTGATGGGTGTATTCATAGCAGATTTAACACTTCTGGGGGTTCTTCGATTGAGCTCGTTTTAGAAAATTATCTCAATGCAGTATTACGACGTAATGCATATTTGGTTGTTTCCGGCACAGGTAATTCAATGCCTATGATAATCACTAGGCTCGATGATGCTCTGCCATATAGCTCAGCGCAGCATCAACTAAAAATCCTGAGCGGTTGCTTCCATGAGTGTATTCATCAATTTGTTTTAAAAAGCGCTCGGGTATACTCACATTGACTCTTACCGTTTTTCCTGAAATTTTAGAGATATCAATGTCAACAATCGCTAACACACCGTCTTTGAATTCAGGATTATCCAAGTGCTGCTCAATAGGCTTTTTTAAGGGAAATGGCTCATTATCTAATAATAAACCTTCTAAATGACACTCAATAGCCTCATGCGCATTTTCTATTGCCTCTTCAATCGAGCTACCCGCAGAAAAACAACCCGGTAAATCAGGTACAATAACACCGTAATCACTGTTTACGTCTTTATGAATAAAAATAGGATATTGCATAATTTTCTCCTCTACTCTTTCAATCCAGCTTGTTTCAAGATACTTTGAAGCGTTTTTAGGGGTAAGTCTTTTTTGGGATGGGGAATAGTCACTTTCCCTTTTTTAATAGGGTGTTTATATTGGCAATGACTGTCTTTTTGAGTATTTTTCACCCATCCATCGGCCTCAAGCTGTTTAATGATTTCTCTACTATTCATCTTGTGATTATACACACCATACACATTAATGCAAGTTTTTCGCGTGTGACGGAATTTTCACCAGCTCTGTTAAAAGCGCATCTTAGATTATTTCCCTATAATAAATTACGACGTAACAATAATTATTTGTTTAAACAATAAAAATGATAAGCCTCTTTTAAAATGCGCACTAATGTATCCTGTCTCGATAGCTTGAGCTCGCCTGCAATCACTACCAAGTCATCATAGGCATCACCTGGGATATCCATATGGACTTTTTTCCTGTTTTTAGGAAATCGTCGATGCTGAAACTGGCGTATTGAATTTAGACAACGCTGAAAGCCTTGCTCTGTAATATAGGTATCAATCCACCGTGCAAAACAAAGATGATACTGATTCTGTTTTTCCTGATCAAATTCAGGCGAGTATTTCCTTGCGAGCAGAGAGCTCATCATTTTAATGTTTTCAAATTCTTTTTCAGCCTCATAGGACAAGGCGGGGTCTTGGAAAAAAATATCCCGATTTTCCGACCTTCGCATCAGGCGCGTGAAATAATTGAGCAAGTAAAGATCGTTATTTTCGTTGACGGTTGTGATAGGTCTTCCTTTTTTTCCCATGTTTACTTCCCTCATTTATTACGACGTAATGAGTGTAATGTAAGTGCTTGAATATGTCAATTACGCCGTAACAAAAAATATAATTTAGTTGATAAAGAAGGCATATAATAAATTATTAATTACGACGTAATTTTTAAGTAAAACAACTTAAAAGGATTTACTTAATTGCTAACATCTTTTATCTGCTCCTTTTTATGAAATTTCTTATCCTCGAAGAAAGGCGCTTGTGATTTTTAAACTCATCAAAATTTTTGATCAGTTATTTTTTTATTTACCTTAAATTAGGCAAGCAAGAAATTTTTTCGCGGAAGAAACTTTTTCGCTCTGGTTATGTGATTAAATTTTAATCATATGTTATCCACAGTTTCTGTGGATAAAAAGGTGGTTAAACTTTGACGATGGAGAAGAAGGGAGGTTAATCCCTTTGTGGTTTATTTTTATTCAGTCTATAAAACGACCGTTTTATGGATTAAAAATTTAAGACTTTTAAAGTGTAGTCAATTTATTGAACAATTTTCAATAAAACCCCTTTTTTATCGCTATTGATTGCTGTCATTTTCAGAAGTGGATAGCACTGAAGACCTCGATAAAATCAGGGTTGTGCTATCGCCTTCTGAGCATTCAAATTTCAGTAGTCAATTGCACCAACAGTCATTATACTCAGAAGTCGATATCACGAACGGATCAAAATGATGACTTCAGAGAAAGAAATACTGCTCGAGCGCGGTGTGGTTTCGGTTTCAAAAGACGCGTGGGAATTAGCACGTTTACGCACCGAAATCATTGCACCGCTGGCCAGGTTAAAAGAGGTCTCTCATGCCTTGGCGGACGAGGCAGCAAGAAAACTTGACCTCTCCCGTCGACATGTCTATTTATTAATATCGCGCTTTCGTCAGGGTCAAGGACTCGTCACCGATATGTTATTAAGCCAATCTTGTGGCGGGAAAAATAACAGCCGCTTACCGAGTGTACTTGAAAATATTATTCAAGAAGTTTTGCGTACCCATTATCTCAACAAACAAAAATTTTCTGAAGCTGCCATTTGGCGTGAAATTGCCGGGCGTTGTCGTCGACTCCAGTTACCGGTGCCCGCCAGAAATACGATTCACAGTAGAATAAAACGGTTAGATGTTAATGAAGTTGTTCGTAAGCGAGAGGGTGTGGATGCTACTCGATCGCTCCAATCAGCAGGTGGGGTTCCGCCTGAGATAACTTTGCCCCTGGAACAAGTACAGATGGATCACACGGTCATCGATTTAATGGTGGTGGATGATATTCATCGCTTGCCTATCGGGAGACCTTATCTGACGGTTGCCATTGATGTTTTTAGCCGCTGTATCCTAGGCATGCTTGTTACACTCGAGGCTCCATCAGCGGTCTCGGTCGGCTTGTGCTTGGCGCGAGCGGTAGGCGATAAACGGCCTTGGCTGGAGCGGCTTGGTGTCGATATTGACTGGCCGATGGGTGGAAAACCACAGTCACTTTATGTGGATAATGCGACAGAATTTAAAAGTGAGGCCTTGCGCCGTGGCTGTCAGCAGCATGGTATTGCCTTGCATTACCGGCCGCCCGGCAAAATGCATTATGGAGGGATTGTTGAACGCGTGATTGGCACGTTTATGCAAAAAGTTCATGAGTTGCCAGGCACTACTTTTTCCAATCCTACACAAAAAGGCGATTATGATTCTGAGGCAAAAGCAACGTTAAGCCTCAATGAGTTAGAGCATTGGCTCGCACTTGCTATTCACCATTACCATGGCACGCTTCATCATGGACTCATTCAAACACCTGCGGCACGCTGGGCAGAAGGGATGGCAAGTTTAGGCAAGGTATTTCTGATTGCGCATCCCCAGAATTTTTTGATTGATTTTTTACCTGTATTACGCCGTAAAATTGTTCGCACCGGCTTTGTCATTGACCACATTACCTATTATGCCGATATTCTTAAATCCTGGATTACCAATCGGTCCAAGCTGGATAAATTCATTATCCGGCGAAACCCTTTGGATTTAAGTCGAATTTGGGTGCTTTGTCCAGACAGTCAGCACTATATTGAGATTCCTTATCGCATTTTGTCTCGCCCAGGCTTGACGCTATGGGAGCACCGGCAAGCTATCCAGCAATTACGGGCAAAAGGACGAGCACAAATTGATGAGACGCTGTTATTTCGGATGGTCTCAGAAATGCGTGAAATTACTCAGGCTGCACAATCAACCACTCGTAAGGCCAGGCGTAATCAGCAACGTCTTAGCCACTTATCACAGCGGCCTGTTACTCAAGAAAAACAGACAGTGCACGTACCCAAACTAGCGCCCCTTGTTAATACCACCGCTGAGACGGCCAAACCGTTTGACCAAATTGAGGAGTGGTGAATATGAGTGAAGGTGAATATCTGGATTTAGCGCACTTGCTTCCCGCTGCCCGTGAGGTAGCTCTATTGCCTGCGCATGAGCGGGTCATGCGAATTCGGTCAGATCGCTGGATTGGTTACCCTAAGGCCATGGAAGCATTGAATAAACTGGAGGCTTTATTAAATTGGCCGTCTAAGCAACGGATGCCGAATTTACTTATTATTGGGCCGACAAACAATGGAAAGTCGATGATTATTGAAAAACTTCGTCGCGCTCACCCTGCTATTACTCATGCAGATGGCGAGTATATGCCCATAGTGAATGTTCAAATGCCGCCAGACCCTTCGATTAAACGTTTTTATGCTGCCTTATTAGCCGCCATGGGTTGCCCGATTCGACCCAAACAACAAATTGGTGAGCTCGAGCAACAATCACTGAAGCTGCTTCAGGCAGTCAAGGTCAAACTGTTAGTGATTGATGAGTTGCATAACCTGACGGCAGGTGGAGGAAATAGTCAGCGCGAATTTTTAAACTTGTTGCGTTTTCTAGGCAATGAATTGCGTATCCCCTTGGTCGGTGTCGGCACCAAAGAGGCTTATCTTGCCATTCGTACCGATGCTCAACTGGAAAACCGCTTTGAGCCTTTGGTGCTCCCCTTGTGGCAAGAGGGCGCTGACTTGGAATCTTTGTTAGCCAGCTTTGCGGCTATCTTACCTTTACGTCGGCCGTCACTCATCGCCAATCCAGATATGGCGCGTTATTTGGTGACCAGAACCGAAGGCACGATTGGCGAGTTGGCAACATTATTGACAAGTACTGCCATTGCGGCAATTGCATCAGGCGATGAATCAATTACGCCACATGCGCTAAATTTAGCCAATTATGACTCTCCCACCGAGAGACGCCGTACCTTTGAGCGTGTATTACTATGAATCCGGTTCGTTGGCCATTGCATCCCCATCCTATTCAGGAGGAGTCATTGTTATCCTGGCTTGCCCGTATTGCTGCCTGTTATGGTCTGAGCACTAAAGAGATTCTGAAGCATGATTTAGGATTTCACAGCACAGTAGAGGATTTAAACAAATCAGTACCACCGGACTTATCGACCTTATTATCTCAGCGTACAGGACTCCCGGAGGAAAAAATCTATACCATGACGCTGTCTGCCTGGTCGCCTCTATTGCTCGATGATTTCACACTTTCAGAGAGGAATTTTGATACGTATGTCCGTCAATTTTTTATTTTCTTCCCATCAATTTCGACTAAAAGATATCGTCCAAAATCCTTATGGAGACCTTGGTTCAGCCCTGTCTCAGTCAAATACCAAGCCTGTCCGCGCTGCATTGAGCGTCAACCGAGAGGAGTAATGGCACTTGTCTGGGGTTTGCCTCTGATGCTGAGCTGTCCACAGCATGCGTGTTGGTTACGCCGTTGCTATAGCTATCAAGGACAGTTTGTTGATTGGCGGGATGAATCAGAGGCAATATCCGATGCTCCTCTTGATGTTCAACGCATGGATCAGCGCACCTGGTCAGCACTGACAATAGGGCAGGTAGAGTTGCCGCAACGAAATGTTCATGGTGGTGTTTGGCTTCGTTTACTACGTACCTTGCTGGATGAGTTGCATATTCCTGTCTCAATCAATAGCTCTTGTTATGCTGAGCCCATCATCGATATATGGACCTCATTGGATCTGCTCCCTCGCGGGGCAGAAAGCAGTTGGAAACCCTATGAGTTTTTGCCTGAATCAGTACAGAAAGCTACCTTGAGGGCAGCAGCCAGGGCAATGGATCGAATCGAAAGTGAATTGATAGCGCCTGAAGGAAAGCACACGGCTTTCTTTTTAAAAAAACCTACTCCTCATAGAACTTTCCCTTCTTTTCAAAAAAAACCGCCTATTCTGCCAGCAAAAGCAGAGCCGGTGTGCGCTTGGAAAGAGCTGAATGATTATGCGGATGAATGTTTGAAGAAGGCAAAAACCGATCGACAAATGGCAAAGAATTTGCGTGATTTGGCCATTTTGGGACGAACTGCTCCGCTCCTTATCAAGGAGGTTGATCAATTATTGCTGGATTGTGGTGTGCCCGTGGAATTTTTGGTGCCAGATTAATAGCGTATAAAATAGACAGTTATTCTTAAAAAAAGAAAATATTCAATCAAAAAATTCTTAGAATTTATTGTTTTGTAGGATATACGCTGCAAAAATAGTGTTGCGCCTCAGAAATAAACTTTGTTAAAATGGCCTACAGGTGGGTTATTTAAGAACACGAATTCTGTTTAAAGAACAATTGAAAAAGAAACCTCCTGTTGATCATTGAAATTCATTAGACCTCTCAAGATTGGTGTCAAATTGCGTTATCGCTTATAATGCAATGATTCTTGATAAAATATGCTAGCGACTGTGTGCGACTGTTGGCAAGAAGAAAGCCAAAGAAATAATGAGCAAGATATCACCCGTTGCTTGGCAACATACCACATTTACAGGTCGATACCACTTTAAGAATCATGACGGTTAATATTGATTTCGATACTATAAATTGCGGCAATTAAACTACACTTTCATTGGGATAAGTTAATATGATAAGTATTGAAAAAAAAATACATGATATTGAGCAACTGAGTACATTGATAAACTTATTAGTGACGACTGAAAAATCTTTAGCAGGTCAAACTAAACTATTAGAAGAGCTTAATCTAATCTTTTGCGCTTTGATAAGAAACTATAAAATTGAAAATATAATCCGGAATAAATATGGAAGGTTTAATGCATTCAAAAAATATGCACTTAACGCCAATGGAATACACTTTGATTTATTGGCCAATGCGATTGTAATTTTTGGTGAGGAATCACAGAATGCTATTGCGAGAACAATTTTAGAACAAAGTAAAGATATTTTTTTTGCAGAAATGCACTTGTTGGGAGAAAGCATGGCGACAATTGTTAACACAGAAATACACTTGTTAGCACAAGAAGCACATTCCAACCTTGAACTTACAAAAAAATTAAAAGATTGTAAAAAATCTTTACCGGAAATTCCCCAAGCTACTGTAGATAGCAGGCTTATCTTTACTGAAAGTACAACAGAGGTATTTTTTTGTAAAAAACTCTTAAACTATACGCGCCAATTATTAATATCTTATCCTAACCTCTTGTCTGCGGATAAGATGAGCCGTGAAGAACGATATATTTTTGCTTATATGTTAGCCATTACTTGGCAGGCTTTTGATAGCATTCCTTTTGCTCTAAAACAACAAAAATTTGATGAACTATTTCGCTTAATGAAGAAAACTAGACACGGTATAGCACATGGCCACAGCAGATTAATCTATAATTTTGAAGAAAACTTAATTGATGCGCTTAAAGAGAAATCACTTCTTTTTTTTCAGAAAACATGCAATCTATTTGAGGAAATAGAAAATTTCTCAAACCAAATTCATAGCTATGAAAATATTATAAATCTCCAGAAAACAAGTAATTTATGGAATAATGGAGCTATTTTTGGTGAAGTGCAGACAGCTATGATTGAGCTTGGCTCACTATTTGGAGTTACCGTAAAGAAACCGCCCGTTCCAAAAGTAAAAATCCAGACTAATAAAGGTAAAAAAGAAAAAAAACCTCAAAAGGTTGTTACTATTTCTGATTTAAAGGCAAAATTAGATGGATTACGTAAATCGATTGACGGCATTGACGCTAAATTATCTCTTCTAGATGGTGATAAAAATAGTAGGGAAAGGGAAGCATTATTTAAAGAGAAAAGAGGTATTGTACCTACAGAAGAAATGGTCAGAAACCATTTTATTAACGAGCGGACAAAACTAGAAATTTTAGAAAAAGAAACTTTGCTGCAATATCAAACTCTTTTGGCAGAAAACCCTGATATTGAATCAAGTGAGGCTAAAAAAGAGAAGAAAATTAACAAAAACTTGGAACGCCCCACGCAAGAAATATCTAAAATCCTAGAAAAAATGGCACGCGAATGCGAATATTTAGAAGAGTTGCTAAATAAGAAAACAGTCCATGATTTTGTCATAGAATATGCAATGACAGTGGTGGGGCAATTAGGCAGAGATTTAAACGATGCGCGAGAGAAGGATACTCGAATTGACAGTTTGGCTCCCAGCGAATATTTAGAATCTCTTCATGCAACCATACAAATGCGTAATAGCAAACTTCATAACATTATCAAGGCAGGTAATGTTTCATTAGCAGAAATGCTTTTTAGAGATACTCTGCCTATGCTGCCCGAAATTCAGGCTATGCGTAATGTGATTGAAATCACAGAACAAGATATAGCATCTCAAATCAACATAGCGGCTTGGTTTACCTTGGGATATTCCTATCTGCAATTACGAAAATACGATAAGGCCATTGAAACCTTTAAGTCTATTCAAACTTCTTTTTTAAATCACGCGGTTAGTCCTACACCGATACTTAATACCTACATTGGATTAGCCACAGCCTATGGCAATAAAGCGAATGATTATTATGGAGCTGATAGAGGAGAATGGGAAAAAATATTGTTAAACAAGTGTTATTACCTAACTCATTGCCTAGAGTTAATTATAAGCTTAGGTACAAACTTTGAAACAGGTGATCAAAAACTCCAGGTTACTAAATTGTTTGATCCAACCATCGAGTCGGGTAATATCAACGTTATTACGGATATTCTTCAAGCAGTACCCAATCATTTAAAAGTAGCTACTTTACTCAATAATTGTGCCGGTGCATATGCGCTGCTAGGTTACCATGACTTTCAAGTTCGTTGCTTAGAGAAAGCAATACAAATTGCTCATCAGTTGAAAGATGGGGTTCGTGAATCTAAATATCTGAACAACTTAGCTGTATATTGTTATGAAACGGCAAAACAGCAGGATAAAAATTTACCGCAAGGATCCCATAATGTGGAGTTTCATGGGCACTTACAGGCTGAACGAGCAATTGCTTGTGCATGGCAAGCTAAAAGGTTATTAGAATATAATAATAACCAGCATTCATTATTTTACATCGATATTTGCATTAATTTATGTAAAGCATTATTGCTTTCTCACCATCCTTATTTAATTGCTACTTCGCTGGAAGTGCTTCAATTAGCTCAGCAAGTAATAACGACTTTACCAGCGAGGAAAAAAGATTTTGAGATTAAATCATTAAATCAAATTCAAGCAGAACATACTAAAATTATCACCGCCCTTAAAGACTATAAGCAGATACCAGCAGATTATTTTTCAACTATTAATAAAAATACGAAAGAACTCTGGTTAATGTCGGTTGTCACGCGAGGTCTTGCGGGGGTTTACCAAGATTTAGCGATAAATTTAGATTTAAGTCATGAGTTCGATACAGTGATTAATATGGCTTCTGATGAAGAAGACGAAATTACGAAAATAAGAAGATTACACGTTAACGGGGTAAAAAAATATACTGAAAGTAATTTTCAAGATGCTGTTGATTATTTTTTACAAATATTATCATTGATGAATGCTCCCTATTTTACGAATGAAAATATGGTTACTACTCAAAAAAGGATATGGATAGATTTAGGTAAAGCCTATTATGGTTTAGAGAAATTTGCGGAAGCCGCCAATTATTTTGAAAAATGTATTGATTTAGTGATTGCGGATCAAATTAAACTTGACGACGAAATAGTAGATTTGCTGGTTAGGTTAGGCAAAATTAACTCGATCCTACCTACTCGCTTCATATCCCTATGTGAATTAATAGATGAAAAATATAGAACGTATTCTTCTAGTTTTAATAAATATGATCTCATGTTGCAAAATTTAGCGATTCAATGCCTTAATTCCTGCGAGTATGAGAAAGCTCTCGTCATTCAAGCACGAGTCGTCAATTCGCTTACCTCTCTTCAGTTATCTGGCAATCAAGCACTATTGGAGGTTGCGATTAAATTATTAGCATCTGCTCAAAATAATTATCAATTTGATTTAAATACGCAACAAGTTGAGTTATCTAAAAAATTTGACTTTTATTTAAATATTAACCGACAATTAAATTTTATTAAAAAAATTTACACTAATGATGCATTGGATAACGCCATTAAAGCCTCTAAAGAATTATTAAAATCTTTACGCGAACAACTTGCAAAAGACAATGCCTCTTTAGAGACGACCTTAGCGGGACTAAGAGGAGTCAATTTTTTTAAGGGAGTACAGCACATCAGTATCCTAGATCGTTTAGTAAAAAAATATGCCTTAAAAGATCAATCCCAATCAGAATTAGAGAAGGGATTGCGGCAAGCAGCAGTTAATGGGTATGAGGACGATTTACGGCATTTCATTTCTCATGTAGCGAATATTAATAGCATAAGTCCTTCGAGCGGAAATACAGCGCTTCATTGGGCAGCTAAAAATGCGCATATTGGGTGTATTAAATTATTACTGGCCAATTATGCAATGAGAGAGGTTTTAAATAAGGAACAATTAAAGCCAGAAGATCTCCTTCCAGCAGAGCATGCTGCAAAACAATTATTTGTAAAGACTCCCAGAAGCTCCCCTCTAGGATTTGTTGAGATCAGTCAGCTGCCCTAATGGAGTCCATAAAAAAGAGTGGGGCAACTCAGGTTAAAAAAACATACGGAATCACGGTGCTAGCCGCTTGGCTACTCATTGTAACAGCTTTGTATGGTAGTGTTTGTAACATACTTAGTATGCTGAAAATGTTCATTTAACTATCAAAATTTTCTTAATCGAAGCTACAGTTTATTCAAATATGGGTATAATATTACTAAAGAACACCAAAAACCGTACAAAAATGCGTCAATCTCGCTGGAATATATAAAAGAGGCAAATATGTAGAATTACCCAATTGTGCTGTGCCTGCTGAATTTTTGGTGCCCGATTAATGGTGTATAAAACCGATACTTATTCTGCGTCATAGAATTGCACTTCGGGTTTATTTTGCTCACGAGACAATCTCTAATTGTTTCAGTCGGCCTAAGGCTTCTGCTTTTTCCTGCGTTAAAAACAATTTTTCATGGCGCAGTGTGTCGATTTTATCTTCAGCTTGTTGTAGATTTAAAGAGAGGGTTTTTATTTGTTCGCTCTGAATCGCTATGCGGGTGTGGTATTCCAGTAATTCTTGTTCTTTTTTTTTGTTATCCTGCGCGAGTTGTTCAAGTTGGTATTGTTGCTGGCGAGTGCGCTCCTGATAGAGTAAGGCATTCTTTTCATGTTGTTCACATCGCTCCTCAAGCGTCGCATTTTTTTCAATCAATTGTTGGTATTCATGTTGCAATTGCACCAATGTTTGGGCTTGCACCTGGGCTTGTTGTCTGGTTTGCTGTAATTGCTCTTGGCTAGTTGTCAATTGCAGACGTAAGTTAGCGATGTCTTGTTGCGATGCCATTTGTTGCCGCTCCATCGTAAGTGTATGCTCGGTATGGAGTTGCTGTATAGACGCCTGATAATGCTCAAGGTTGGACTGAATGTGACGAGCCAATTGATGCAGTTTTTCATTATCCGCCTGGGTGTCTGCCAACTGCTGACCACGCGCCTCATAATGCGCCTCTAAACGAGAAAGTTCTTGTTGCAGGGTTTGTAATTGCTGCTCAGTTTGGTTCTGGTGGTTTTGGGTCGTCGCTAATTTTTCTTCTGTATCATGCAGTTTACGGACGAGTTCTTGATACGTATTTTTCAAGGCAGACAGCTGCACTTGCCCCGCTTGTTTATCCGTTTCATAAGCTATCGCTTCCTGTACAACACGCTCATCGGCAAGGGCTTGCAACTGCTCCCATAGGCCTGTGACGACCGATAGCAGCACAGAAGGAAGCTTGCCTTGCCTTTCACCTTGTGTCGCTTTCCACTCATTTAAATAACGGGCAATGGTGGTTTTGCTGCCTGTGCCAAGAATATCGCGGATGCCATCCACCGTGGGTAATTTTCCGCGACCCTGCAATTGCCGTGCTGCATCTGCGACTTCATTTTGAGTAATGCCTGTGCGTCCCATCGAGACTCCTTTGTTTTTCATTCTTTTTTACATAACACGTAATATAACACTGAATTGAGTCAATTTAAAACACGTATCATTTTT
>JAIELR010000259.1 GCA_019752835.1 Gammaproteobacteria bacterium
ACTCTAAATCTTATAAAACTATCTAAATAAGTTGCAGTAGGTTTAAAAATAAACTTACCTGGACTTGTTGAAGTAGGATGAATAGTATCATATTCAGTATCAGGAACAACATTGTTAAATCTTGTTCTAACACCATGAATGATAATATTTTTTTTCTGTAGTCTGAGTTAGCATTTCTTTTAACATAATTTTCAAAAGCTCTAATCTTATCATAAAGCATAGGAGCGACAGAAATGTTCGCTTTTAAACTGTCAATTTCTTGTTGAAATTGTTTTTTTTCTTCATCAGTTAATGTAATGGAAGCTGCTCTTGTGACAGAATGAGAACTGGTTAAGTTATTTAAATTATTTTGCATCATATTTTTTCACTAAATGGATTTGATTTTTTTCAATGATTTGATTTCATTGCATTTTAGTTTAGGTTTGAAATCGCCTATTTCAATATTTTCTGTTTAAGGTGGGTTGCTCAATCAATGGGCAATAAAATTTTACACGGTTGAATGAAAAAATGCAAGGCCGAGATGGTTATTCGATTTGCTTTGCTTTACGGTAATCTTTTTACCCTTATCAATTAAATTTGCGGGACATGTGAGAATACTCCAATGCTGTGTTTGTGTAGGAAGTATACTTATTTGCCCTCGCTCCCAACTTTCTCCAAAATATCATTGGGATCTAAATCAACAATGTCATACTTGAATTGGTAAAATTTATTGTTTAGACACAAGGGCTCCGTCAGTTTTATACCAATAGCCTGATCGCGGAAAAATAAGGCTAAATGCTCTTCTGCAATTAAATCGAGCGCAGGAATAATGATGGAGTAGCGATGGTTATCCGATGCAAGTAAAAAGGCGCTCGTAGATGGCTTTAGTTCGGGCTCTTTCTGATCCGACAGAATAAAGGCTCGATATTGGTGATTGAGTTTACTGTGGACGACTTGAACCATGGTGGTGATAGGATTAAAACCGAGGAACATGATCCCAAAACGAAAATGCGTTTCATCAAATCTTTTAACCCATCGAACGGATCCTAAGCGCCATGCGGCGTTTTTTTCATCTTTGTTACAAAGACCAATCAACTCTCCTGTCTCAAGTGCAATCATTTGTTTAATATTTGCTTCAAGGCAATAACCGAGAGCACTTCCATTAATAACTTGCCAAGTAAATAATGGATGTGAAGTGGCTAAACTAGTCAGTACATGTTCTTGGCTAAAACTCGTTTCCCAAGGGTCACCAATCATAGACTTCGATTCACTAAGATGAGTATCAGGTAAGAGCTCTATTTCGCGCTCTCCTTGAAGCAACGTTCCAGCCTGCGTGGAGAGTAAAGGTTTTTTTTCACTGATATGGGCGTGAGTAGCTGTTAAGCCAATGCTGATTTGAATATCTCCCTCCTCAGATGCTCGTGGCAACGTGCGTGTGTAAAGCTCACTCCATGCTTGCGCTATGCCTTGTAGTATTAAAGGGGAGAAAGGAGCTCTCTGATCGGAAAGGGAATGGCCATGTTGTTTAATCGCACTCACAATGCGCTCAATCAAGAGTTTTGTTTCAAGTCCTCGTAAAAAAGGCGAGTCATTACTATCAGTGTTTGTTTTTTTGTAAAAGGGAGCCGTATCTTCATCTAATTTGAATACAATTAATACCGTTTCAAAATTCGTTGAGATAATTTTGGTATGTTGTGACCATTGCCATAATGCTTCGTAAAGTTTTAACATATCTACTGGACGCAGTTGATAGGGATTAGCTGTGGCTAATAAAATGCATTGTTTAAATGCATCAGCAATGGTTTGTAAATCATAAGTGTCATGTGAAATAGGAAGCGTAGCAATGCCTGCTCGCTCCGCTTGAAGATATAACTTATATAGCCGTAACCAGAGGTTTTCTGGCGGAATTCGGTACAGCTGGTACGATATTAATAGGATGCGAGACAGGTTGCGGATAGCATGATGGATGCAAACTGCCATCAAAGATTGGTCGTTAGGATGTTGTTTATCTGTTTGCATTCTCGCTATTAAGATAGCGTAAGCGCTGGCATAGCGGCTTAATAAAGAGAGGTTGGCAATTATTTCCTGAGAGGGCTCAATAAAGGATATTAGGCTCTTGTTACTCAATTGATTTTGTACTAACTCGTTAAGAAAATTAATAGGCGGTCTTAATAAATCTAATAATTGGGCATATTCCGCTGAGCTAATTTCAGTCACCGGCATCTGAGCCAGTTTCGCATAAATTAACTCTGCTACCCGTAAAGGATTGGCGAGCGGAAGATTGGTAATCCATTCTTTTAATTCAGTTTGAATATCGTTAAACTTTAAATCCTTCATGCCCAAAATCCCTTCAGTAGCGAGCAGTATTGCCCACAGATGTTTTACTTGCCTCACCGCCTATTTCACATACTAATTTTGGCACTAAATAGCCAGGAAGCAAGCGAACTAACTCTTGATGTATGGCGATGGCCGTTGCCTCAGGTAAGTCAAAATGAGCTGCGCCTTCCACTTTGTCAAGTAAGTGAATGTAATACGGCATGATGTGACATGCAAATAATTTTTCACTTAGGGTCGCCAGAGCGGATGGATTATCATTCACATTTTTTAATAAAACGGACTGATTGAGGACAAAAATGTCGGCCTGTTGTAAACGTTTAGCCGCGCTTGCTACTGATTCGTCTATTTCATTTGGATGATTGGCATGAGTGACCAACACCGGTTTAAGCCTTGAATGCGCAAACCAATCAAGAAATTCGTCATTGATGCGTTCGGGAAGAACAATAGGCAAGCGAGTATGTATGCGTAGCGTCGTTAAGTGAGGAATAGCGGCAAGTTGCTCAGAAAATGGGGCTAACACATGGTCCGGTAGAATGAGGGGGTCGCCCCCGCTAAAAATAACTTCGTTGATGCGAGTATCTTGTTTTATATAATCGATGGCCGATTGCCAGCCAAGTCTCCCGGGGTTATTCTCTTCGTAAGGAAAGTGGCGTCTGAAACAATAACGGCAATTAATAGCACAGGCGCCTGTCATGGTCAGCAATACACGACTTTTATATTTGTGTAGCAAGCCAGGTACTGGGTTATGGGCTTTCTCTCCCAGGGGGTCAACTGAATAATTCGGCGTGACCGTTTTTTCTGCCATCAAGGGTAATATCTGCAACAGGAGCGGATCATTAGGATCGCCTCGTTTCATTCGATTGACAAAGCCATGGGGGACCCGCAATTTAAAGCTGGATGATTCATCAATCGCCATTTCGTGCCATGGGTGCTTATCAAGCCCAAGTAATTCAAGTAAGTCGGTGACTTTTTCTATACCTTCTTTTAACAGTGTTTGCCAGGTAGCTAACCCTGTCTGGGCTCTTGTTTTGTAAGGCTCGGATGCCAAATTTGTAGATAATCTCATTTATTTTGTTTCGTTATGGGCTAAAAAGTGGTAAATTTTACCATTAACTTGGGTAAGTAGGAAAGAACAGATGGCAACATACAGTACAAATGAATTTAAATCCGGTTTGAAAGTGATGATCGACAACGATCCGTATAATATTTTAGAAAATGAATTTGTTAAACCAGGAAAAGGACAGGCCTTTAATCGGGTCAAATTACGTAACTTAAAGTCGGGCCGCGTGCTCGAGCGCACCTTTAAATCAGGCGACACCGTTGAGGGTGCCGATGTGGTCGATATGGATGCGCAATTTTTATACAGCGATGGCGAGTATTGGCATTTTATGGTGACCGATGGTAGCTTTGAACAATATGCTGCGCCCGCCCCAGCCGTGCAAGAGGCTAAAATATGGATTAAAGAGCAGGATGTTTGTGTTATGACACTGTGGAACAATGTGCCACTTACTGTAACTCCGCCGAACTTTGTGGTTCTAAAGATTACCGAGACCGATCCAGGCGTTCGTGGCGATACCAGTGGCGGCGGCGGTAAACCAGCAACCTTGGAAACAGGTGCTGTAGTTAGGGTGCCATTGTTTGTTCAAATGGGTGAGTTGGTTAAAGTCGATACTCGCTCAGGCGAATATGTTGCGCGAGTAAAAGAGTAGCTTATGACAGAATCATCGTTCAAATTTCGTTTTTCGCCTAGTCCTACGGGTCTTATGCACTTGGGTAATACCCGGACGGCATTATTTAATGCTCTCTATGCCTTGGCAAAAAAGAGCGTTTTTATGCTGCGAATCGAAGATACTGATAAAGAGCGCTCGACGGAAGAGTTTACTGAGCAACTGCAAAAAGATATGTTGTGGCTTGGCTTGGCGTGGCAAGAGGGCCCCGGTATAGGTGGCGCTAATGGTCCTTATTGGCAATCACAACGACAACATATTTATAATGCGTACTACCAAGTATTGGAAGAAAAAAAACTGGCCTATCCTTGTTTTTGCAGTGAAACGCAATTAGCGATTAGCCGAAAAGTTCAGTTAGCCTCGGGTAAACCGCCGCGCTATCCCGGAACCTGTCGTCACTTGACTGCGGAGCAAATTGAAAAGCACCTTGCCAATGGGCTTTTGCCAACGCTCCGTTTTGCGGTTCCAACCGATCAAACCGTCGAGTTTATTGATTTTATCAAAGGACCTCAACGCTTTAGTACCAATGATCTCGGTGATTTTATCATTCGTCGTGCAGATGGCACTGCTCCTTTTATGTATTGCAATGGTATTGATGATGCGACCATGGGGGTGACTCATGTGATGCGTGGTGAAGATCACTTAACGAATACCCCACGACAAATTTTAATTTTAAATGGTCTACACTTAAAGGTTCCCCAATACGGCCATATGTCGCTTATTGTGGGGAATGACGGCAGTCCCTTGTCGAAACGACATGGCAGTCGCAGCGTTTATGAGTTGCGCCAAGAGGGGTTTTTACCCATCGGCGTGATTAATTATCTCGCGCGATTAGGCCATAGTTATGAAGAAAATCGTTTAATGTCTTTTGACGAGCTTGCGGCACGTTTTAGTGCTGATCGATTAAGCCGCTCACCGGCACGTTTTGATGCAGAACAATTACTTTACTGGCAAAAAGAAGCGGTAGCAGCTTCAGACGACGAGCATTTCTGGGCTTGGATGGGCATAGAGGTGCATAGCGTGGTGCCGACCGATAAGCAGCAATTATTTATTGACACGGTTCGGTTTAATGCAACCTTTCCTGAGGATGCCTTACACTGGGCGCGTGTTTTTTTCGATGAGCATTTAGATTATGGGCCTGACAATAAAGCAATATTAGCGCAAGCAGGGGTGGTTTTTTTTCAGGAGGCCATTAATGCAGTTGAGGCTCATGGTGCTGATTTCGCAGCGATGAGCGAACATATTAAAAAGCAATTGGGCATAAAAGGGAAAGCCCTTTTTCAACCACTGCGCATCGCATTGAACAATGAAACGCATGGCCCTGAAATGTCGAAAATTGTGGCGCTATTGGGCGATGAGTGGGTTATTAAGCGCTTAAAAGCGGTTATTAAACTTCTATCTTAACAGGTAAGACGATGTTGCAAATTTATAATAGTTTAACAAAACAAAAAGAACCCTTTCATCCCATTGAACCCGGCAAGGTTCAATTGTATGTTTGTGGCCTCACGCCCTATGATTATACGCACATCGGCCATGGTCGTACTTACGCGGTTTTTGATGTTATCACCCGCTACCTGCGATATCAGGGCCTAGATGTCACCTATGTTCGCAACTTTACCGATATCGATGACAAAATTATCCAACGCGCGCAAGAAAACAATGAGCCGTATCAAGAATTAACGGCACGCTATATCGGCGCCATGCGTGAAGATATGGCTGCTTTAGGTATTTTGCCACCTGATAGAGAGCCATTGGCGACTGAGTATATCGCTCAAATGCAATCGATAATCTTAGTTTTACTCGATAAGGGCTATGCCTATGTTGGCGAAAACGGCGATGTTTATTATCACGTCCAGCGCTTTGCGGATTATGGCAAATTAGCCCATAAAACACTCAAAGATTTGCAAGCTGGCGCGCGAGTCTCGATTGTTGAAGCTAAGGAAAATCCCCTGGATTTTGTGTTGTGGAAACAAGCCAAACCGGGCGAGCCGCATTGGGAGTCACCGTGGGGCAAGGGTCGACCTGGTTGGCATATTGAATGTTCGGCGATGACTCAACAATGCCTGGGTAATCATTTTGATATTCATGGCGGCGGAGCTGATTTAAAATTTCCTCATCATGAAAACGAAATTGCCCAATCAGAAGCCGCCAACGACGAAAAATTTGCCAATTATTGGATACACACCGGCATGGTGAATGTGAATCAAGAAAAAATGTCAAAATCATTAGGTAATTTTTTCACGATACGTGAAGTATTGAATGAGTATCGACCCGAAGTGATCCGTTATTTTCTTATTTCTAGCCATTACCGAAGTCCTGTGAATTATTCGCAAGAATCACTGGAAAATGCAACTGCTGCATTAACGCGATTTTACACTGCCATGCGAGGCGTGCCGGAGGTCTTGGTTCCACCAGATAGCATTTATGAGCAACGTTTTAACGAAGCGATGGATGATGATTTTAATACCCCCGTCGCATTGGCGGTTTTATTCGATTTAGTTCACGACATTAACCGTGACCGCGAGCAAGATCCTACTTACACTGCAGAACTGGTTGCCATTTTGCGTAGACTGGCCGGTGTATTAGGCGTTTTGCAAGAAGACCCCGTGGTCTTTTTAAGAGGCGGCAGTGATGCTCATTCACATCAAAACATTGACGACTTAGTTGCTGCGCGTGATGAAGCCCGCCTTAATAAAAATTGGGCCGAAGCCGACCGTATTCGACAACAATTAAGTGATTTAGGGATCTTAATTGAAGATACACCTGAGGGTACGTTGTGGCGGAAGGGTAAGTAATTTAAATCGTAAGCCTCGGATGTTTCGTAGCCCGTATCTGAGGAATCCCCTGGTATTTTTTAAACAGTGTAGCCCGTATTAAAGCGCTTTTAATGCTCAATATAGAGGCAACACCTTACTCGATAATCCCACAAATAGGTATGATTAAAGGACAGCGCGTAATACGGGGCCGCGTTAAATGTTTTTTGAGAGTAGTCAGAACGCTTGATTAACATGTTGCTGGAGCCAATTGTTCAAATATTTCATCGGTTGCATAGCGTTAACACTCTACAGTAAGTTACATTTAGTGTAACCTAATGTAGAGTGATCGGTACGTAAAGCTATAATCGTAGCGGAAAATAATATTTTGAATATCGGATTTAAAAATCCGGCCATAGCAACCAACGATACAATGAGATGATATGAATGGTTTTTTCTCCTGCATCGGTATCGATTTCCAATGTTTTTTCATCATCCCATGTAATGATCCATCCTGCCTGTAGTTGGTAAGTTGAGAGCGCTTCTATTAAACCAGCCAATTCTCGCTCTTTAGTTTTTTCATCTTCTAATGAGTAGCATACTTGAATCGCCTGTGTAATGTGCCCGCGCTCGCGCAGGACGAAATCGCATTCTTTTTTTTCTTTATGAAAAAAAACTTCAAACCCGCGCCGTTTTAATTCTAGAAAGACCACATTTTCAATCAATCGACCGAAATCATCGCTGTGGCGAAAGCCAATAAGATACGTTAACGCGGTATCAATGAAATAAACTTTTTTAGTATGTAATATCTGTTTTTTCACAGACGGATCATAACGCATGACAAAAAAACATAGAAAACTCATCGATAAATAATCGCAATAGTCTTTTACAGTCGTCGGATTTTTCAAACCCAGCATATTTTTAACCGCATTATAGCTCATATCTTTAGATACATTACTAGCGAGGTAAAAAACGAGTTCTTTAATCGCTTGAACAGAGGTAATATGGTAACGCGTAATAATATCTCGATATAAAATGCTTTCGTAAAGTGACTTTAAATAATTCTTATCTTCAAATTCTAAATAATTTGGAAATCCACCTAAGGTCAAATACTGTTGACAAGCATGTTTTAGCATGCCTTTATCCGCTGTCGCAAGATTTTTTTTACTCAATAGAGTGGGTGATTTTAAACGTAGAAATTCAGTAAAAGAGAATGGGTAGACAAAAATTTCAATATAACGTCCCGTTAAGCGCGTTCCCAATTCCTGGCTAAACAAGCTTGCATTGGAACCTGTGATGTAAATTTTATAGCCTAGATCATGTAATCGCCGAACGAAGCGTTCCCATTGTGGAATATTTTGAATTTCATCAAAGAAAAATATTTTTTGTTGACCATACAGCTCAATGAATAATTCATAGAGTGTTTGAAAGTCATCCACAGTAAACTGCGCCAGCCGATCATCGTCAAAATTAATATAATAATCAGATTCTAAGCTATCTAACCTTAATTTTTGCAGTAACGTCGATTTTCCACAACGTCGGACACCGAGTAAAATAACAATACTGGACGTTTGCTGTGAGTTCTGAAGGACAGAATACGCCTCCCGCTCAATAAAATCAGCAGGGACAAGGACCGGACGTTGATCCACTATGGTTTGACGGATGGTGTCGCGTTCAAGCATAAAAAACCTCAATTGTAACTTATGGTTTGTGAAACTATCCATTCACAATGGAAGTATGGCTATAAAACTATCCATTGTCAATGGATGGTTTTAATAAAAACTTTCCATTTACAAAGGATAGTTTGCCATGGCTCTCGATGTCTGATGACCAAAAACAAGATAATAGGCTTCCGCCCATAACGATCAGCTAGTCCCCCAACAAAGAACAAACTCAAGCAGTAACCCACAAAATTGACCGACAACAAAGCCTCAACTAAAAAAGGTGATAAGCCAAACTGATGTTGCAGTGTAGGAAAACTCGGTACGAAAAGATCGAACTCCATTCCTGCTAATATACCCATCGCACCTGAAGATGCGAATGTATCATCCCGTCTGAACGCGAGCTTTAAACGTTCGTCAATCGAAAAACCTCGAAAGACGGGCGAGTATTCCTGCGGTTTTTCTCAATCCGAACGTTTAAATCCCATCGTTCAGACGGGCGCTAATTATTACGTTGCTCTTCTAACTGCAGGGTTGTTTCATGGGGCAACTCATCAAAAACCTGCTAGATTCCAAGTAATATCAGACAAACGTATTAAGCACCCGTCAACTTTTGGCGATGTGGAAATTGATTTTATTTATAAAAAATCCGTGCTTGAATTGCCCACCCAAAATTTTACCGTTAGTACCGGTTACCTTAAAGTGGCAACCCCCGAATTGGTTGCGCTTGATTTACTCGAGTATCCTAACCATGCCGGTGGCCTAAATCATATCGCAACTGTTTTCTCAGAGCTTATTGAGAATCTAGATCCTGCAAAACTAATCGATCTCGCGAAAGATACCCATTCGGAATATCAGTTGCAGCGTATTGGTTATATCCTAGATCACATTGATGTGATGGACGAGAAGAACGCTGAAATAATAATTAAGGCCCTTGCACTGCATGTTAAAGAAAATAAACCAACCTATCTGCCTCTTGCATCTGAAATCCCAAAAACAGGTTATCCCAGATGTAAGAAGTGGAGAATTATTGAAAATTCAGAAATAGAGAGCGATTTATGATACCGGAAATTAATTAACTTGAATCGAGGAACTTCGAAGAAGCTTATGAGTTCGTTGTAGATAATGTTATTAGCAAACTGCCCTGATATTAATTTGGCGGAGAGAGAGGGATTCGAACCCTCGATACGGGATTACCGTATACACACTTTCCAGGCGTGCGCCTTCAGCCGCTCGGCCATCTCTCCAAATATATATAATTTGCGGTGCTGGGAAATTGGCGGAGAGAGAGGGATTCGAACCCTCGATGGGGTTTATAGCCCCATACTCCCTTAGCAGGGGAGCGCCTTCAGCCGCTCGGCCATCTCTCCGGAATATTATAAGATAACAATAGAACAAAGCGGGCGCATTATAACACCCTTTTTAGCGATAGCAAAATCATTTGCAAACAAGCGAGTGCATTAAGTTTAATTGACAATGGATATTAAAAAAATTCATTTTTCAATTGATAATTACCATGGGGATAAGCCCACAGCGCACTGTATTGACGATCATGCCAATCCCCTAACACTATCCATTGTTTAAACGCATTACCATCGCGTTGCAAATGAATATTGGGCCTATGCGTATGTCCATGGATAAGTATATCAGCGTCATGTATGCGAAGTTGGTGCATGATTTCTTGTTTGTTGGTATCGAGAATTGCATAATTCTGTTTTTTTTGATGCAAGATACTTCTCGAGCGCAAGAATTTTGCAATATACCTGCGACACCACAACGGTAGGTGCGTAAAACGCTTCATCAGCTTGGGATTGCGTGCTTTAGCCCGATATTTTTGGTATTTGGCATCATCGGTACACAATGTGTCACCGTGTATTAATAGCGCTTTATTACCATATAAATCAATAATGGCAGGTTCTTGAAGTAATGAGATGCCTGCTTTTTCACAAAAATGGTGACCAATTAAAAAATCACGATTACCGCCGATAAAATAGCAAGGAATTATTTTGGTCAGTTGTTTAAGAGCCTCGATAATTGGTGCTAAGTAAGCCTGATTATCGTCATCCCCTATCCATCTATCAAAGAGGTCGCCCAAGATATAGACCGCCTCGGCGCGTGTCTGCGCCTCATTAATCAATGAAATAAATTGCTGGACCAATTGTGGTTGGTTTTCAGACAGATGAAGATCAGATATAAATAAAATCGGCATGAGTTTTCGATGAGGTGATTTTTTCTGAGGATAAGGTTACATAAGCCTGTTGTCAATAGATATACTTTGAGTATAGGTATCACGAATTTTTTATTTAAATAAATTTATTATTCACAAAAGATTGACTCGCATGAATTAATTATTTATTATTTAATGAGTAATTAATTCGTGAGAGTAAACATGACAAAAACGGTCAATAAAAAACCAATTCAGATTGAAAAAAATGCGAAGCCCATTCGCCTTGAACAAAAAATCCAAATTCAACTGCGTGAAACTGAGCTAGAGCAAATGCAAACGCAGCTTAATCTTTTGCCAGCATTATTCATTAATGCCTTCTTGATTCCTTGGCTAATGCAAGGCTTGTATAACGTTTTTTTTTCTGAGACGCACAGTTTGTTAAACAAATTTTTTGTGAGACTCCATATGCATTCAGACGAAATGGATCCGGTTGTTCTGAGCATGGCCATTGATGATCTGGATGCTCAGTCGGTGCTAGAATCGCTTGATCAGGGGAATATATCTTATGTTGAGCTTGTTGAAATCATGGCTGAAAATTGCAAACAAATTATTCAGAGCGACTTATTAAAAAAGCTAAATTATAAAGCCCATAAATTATCGTTATTCATGCAAGAGTGTCGGCTCGACTTTAGTCTAATGTCAGAGGCAGATTTACGTTTAAATTATAAAAAAATTGCCGACAAACTGATGGTGGTTCGGTCATTATCGGTCGAAAATATTTTGGCGATGGCGAACAAAAAACAACATTTTATTTCATTTTTAGGTGTTTTTATTTATCAAATTCTTGCAAAAAATACGATTAATAAATGGCTATATCGGTTGAATTTCCATACCGTTTTTTATACGCCGCCCCGTTTTATCGGCAAAACTGAACAACGACAGCTGACTGAGAATACTGCAAATGCTTATCTAGAGGAGCTATATAATAGCAAGATATTGCTGATGAAGCCGCTTAAGCAACAGACAAATTTATTGAGAATTTTAATGTTAAGCGTTGGGTTTGTATATTTTTTCTTTCGCGTGAGTGAGGGGCCGTTAAGTATTATATTTTTTGGGTTGATGAATATTGTGGTTTCAAGTTTATGGCAAGAAATGGCTGTTTTATACCACGCGTATAATAAAGAAAAAAATGAAAAAATATTTCATGACAAAATTCAACAAATAACGAGATTATTGGCATGTAATTGCAAAAAAAAAGAGCTTGAGTCTGGTGCTGGCACATATTTTATGCTGCATTTTCAATCAAAGCAAAAAATAAACCATGATGAATATCCAATGAGTAGTGCGCGAATTATTTCAATAATGGTTAAAGTTCTCCAACAGCATAATATAAGTGCTAGTCATGACAAACGAAATACGATCATTATAAAAGGGAGTTATTCAATATCAGATAAAAAATGGGAAGAAATTATTGCAACTATAATGAATAACATTAGGAATTTTTCAAAAATTCATGATGCCATTAAAAAAGTAAAAAAATTATTCTGCGAATTGCATTATTTTGGTGTAGAGTTTCCAGGTTTTATCAATGAGTCATTGGGGGACAAACACAAAATAAAAGTAAGCGTTTCTTTATTTAATGAAGTTGTCACAGAAAAAATACAGACCTTAGTTCTATTGTTAACAGGCCAAAAACTGAGTATTTTTAATTGCTTTAATCAATCGATAATTGGTGAGTTTTTTCTAGAGGGAAAAATTGAGTTAGTTGTTTATTATGAGGCAATTTCACTTATTACTCAATGGAAAAGTGATGAAAAAAACAAGATAAAAATAGATCAAAATAATCGTGACGCGAAATTGATTAAATCTCCATCAAACGATCACTCAGAGACTAAAAAAATATGTAAAAAATCAAAAAAACAGCCTGTAGAGGAAAAAAATTCGGACATTAATA
>JAIELR010000169.1 GCA_019752835.1 Gammaproteobacteria bacterium
CGATCCAAATGAAAAAAACCCACGTGCTCAGCATGTTTATGAGCAGGCAGGATTTTACAGAGTAGGTGAGTTTGATGTGCAAACTGGCGTGTTCGAGGGGAATACTAGTTTTCTTATGGTTAAAAAATCACCATAATTGTCTTCAAGATAAAGATGCAAACAATCAGGAGCCATTTTAATGGATTGGTCGGTACAAGAAATACTCGAAGAACTGATACAGTTGGGTGAAAACATTCAAATTGAAGCTAAACAAGCGAGCGAAATTGGCTCTTCGGTGATGCAAACTATTTGCGCCTTCACAAATGAACCAGGACTAGGCGGTGGATGGCTCTTGCTCGGTGTTTGTGAACCTGATGATGAACATGACTCCTTTTGGATTAAGGGCATTAGTAATCCGGATAAACTGTTAGGTGATTTACAAAATAATTGCCGTAACCAATTTGAACATCCGGTTACGATTAGTTGTAAACGTGAGGAAATCGAGGGTAAATTAATTATTGCCGTTTTTGTTAATGAGTTAGAGCCTTCAGCTAAGCCTTGCCGCTTTATTGGAAAATTTGATAAACACAATAAAAAGAAGACTGGAGTTTGGCGGCGTGGAGCTAATGGTGATTATGAGTGTATTGAGCGAGAGTTAGAGCCGATTCTTATTGCCAGAACGGGACTTAGCTATGAACAGACTGTTTTTCATGATACTCATTTTGATGATCTCGAGCAAAGTGCGATTGATTTGTATCGTAGATTACGAGCACAGATAAAACCAAGCGCTGAAGAGTTACAAGTTGATGATGTTAATATGCTTTATTCACTGCATTTAATTAAAAAGGAAAAGAATAATTACTTGCCTAATTTAGCAGGTCTACTTTTACTTGGAAAGTCACTGTCCCTACGACGTTTATTGCCTGCTGTTAGAGTTGATTATGTCCGTCTTCAAGGCACTGAATGGGTTGAAAATCCAGAGCAACGTTTTAGCACGACATTAGATTTACGCGAACCGCTGCTTCGATTAATTACCAAGCTAGAATCAGCAATTCTTGATGATATGCCTCATCATTTTCGATTAGAGGAAGGCCAAATTCAACGCTCTGATCAGCCTTTGTTGCCACAAAAGGTTATTCGAGAGGCTATTGTTAATTCAGTGATGCATCGGGATTATCATGTGAATCAACCTATTTTAGTGGCACGTTATAGCAACCGTCTTGAAATTAAAAATCCAGGGTATTCACTTAAGCCGGTAAGTGAAATGAATGATATGGGTTCAAAGTTACGAAATCCCATTATTGCGAATGTGCTTTACGAACTGGGTTTTGCTGAGAACAAAGGCAGCGGCGTTCGGACCATGCAACGGTTATTGGAAAATGCAGGTTTAACTAAGCCAGTCTTTTTTTCGAATAGAGAAGGAAACGAATTTACCGCAACCTTTTTACTCCATCAATTATTAAATGAAGAGCAATTAAAATGGTTGCAACAATTTAAACAATTTAACTTAAGTGATGATGAGGCTAAGGCCCTTGTTTTAATTAAAGAAATCGGGGCAATTGATAACGCAGCACTTCGTGCGATTACAGGGTTGGATACATTAGCGGTAAGTCAGATATTACGTCGTCTTTGGCAGCAATATCATCTGATTGACAAGGAAGGAAATGGGCGTGCAACTTACTATAGACCTTCGGAGCTATTAGAAAGCACACTAAGAAGGAGTATATTAAATAGAAGTGACTCCATCTCAAATGTGGGTGACCTCCCGTCCAATAGAAGTGACCTCCCGTCCAATAGAAGTGACCTCCCGTCCAATAGAAGTGACCTCTCGTCAAATAGAAGTGACCTCCCTCGCTTATTGCAACAATCTATCGATGCTTTATCTAGCAAACCACGAAAGTTTCAATTATGGCCTATTCTTCTCAATCTATGTTTACATTGCCCGCATTCTGCGGAAGAAATTGGAAAAATTTTAAATCGAGATGTTACTTCTCTAAAAACCCATCATCTGACTGAGCTTAGAAAACAAGGTCTAATTGATTACACTCACCCCGAAGTGATTAACCACCCCGAGCAGGGATATCAAATCACCAACAAAGGCAAACGTTGGTTAAAAGAGAAAAAAGAGATCTAATAATAATGAACCCTAACAACCTCATCCACTACGGCGCTCACCAAATCCCGTATGAAATTATAAAAACCAATAAAATCAGGAAGCGCTTAACCATAAAGGTGTCACGAAAACTTTGTGTTTCAGCGCATGCGCCTATCAAGATGAGCGACAAAGAGATCCATGCATTCGTTCACAGTAAATCGTCGTGGATTTTTAAAAAATTACAAGAATTCAAACAAACAGAACCTGCAAAATTAGCGATCGCTGAGAAGGCGTATGTGAGTGGCGAAAGCCATTATTATTTAGGAAAACCGTATTTACTCGATATTCACATAGAAAAGGGCACTATGCCGTCAGTGTCTCTTATTGAAAATAAATTAAGAGTGACTCTTTCTCAACCTAATCCTGGTTTAGTCAAAGCGTTATTACAACGATTTTATCAACAACAGGCCCATTTGATTTTTTCTGAGCGCTTGCACTATTTGGTAACAATAACGAGCTGGGTGAAAACAATCCCCGAGCTGAAAATGAGCGCAATGAAATCACGCTGGGGAACGTGTTCAAGCAAAGGAAAAATCACCATGAATTATCGCTTGATAAAAGCACCGGTTGAATGTATCGACTACGTGCTTTTACATGAGTTATGCCATTTGAAATTTATGAACCACAGCGATAAATTTTATCAATTATTGACGGGCGTTTTGCCCCATTGGTCGACCATTGAGAAGCAATTGCGTGAGCTAACGGTGCTTTGCTCATAAAGTCATTAAATTTTTTTGCTCATTCACTTTTCAATTAACTATGAACTTAAATGGGCTGCAATTTTTCTAAACGTGTTAGCCAAGCATCAAAATGAAGACACTCTCGCCTAATGACACTTAATCCGATTTCAATTGCAGCAAGTGAGCCATGTATTGGTTTTTCATAGGCAGGATAAATTTTACCAATGCGTTTGCTGGGTGCGGTATCAGGGCTATTATTAATTTCTTCAGGAGCATTAAATTGATCGCGTATTTCCTTGAATTTTGTCGCAAGTTTCAATTGATCAATTCCTCTAGCCAATTTCTCAGAGTCGCTGAATAAAAGGCCTTCAAACTCATACATTTGTATGTAGGGAATAAAGCGACTCAAGGGCTCTTTGCCCAAATTTTTCTCAAGTTGTTGAATTAAAGAATCTAGAACACAACTTGCTTTATCGATTATGTTCGTTTTTGTTGTTGCTATTTTCTTCCCAGGAAAATTTTCGGGTAATCCATAAAAATCGAAGAAAGTAGTGCAGTAAGCTGTTTTATCATTTAAGCGATTTTGAATATCTATCAATAGTCGTTCAAATTTTACATTACCACCTTTATGTCCCGGTTTTCCGATTAACGCTGGCTGCAAATAAATTTCTTTAGAATCAAAAAATGGGGATAATACCTCATTAATAAACATTTCCTCAGTCTGTCCTTCACAAATCACATGTATTCTAATCATTTTCGGGGTCGCCCCCCTAAAATATTTTTCTCCCATAACTCGCCTATCGTGTAATCTTCTAACCAAGTTGCTATCTCGTCTTTCTCACAACGATTAAAAGTAGTTGCTCCATCTTTACGCTCAACAAGGATTAAATCCTCAATTGAAAACTCATTGAGTAGTGGTACAGATTGAGTTGAAATGATAATTTGCATTCGAGTGGAAGCAGAGCGTAATAAAGAACCGAGTAATGTAATAGCGTAGGGATGTAGACCGAGTTCAGGCTCATCGATGATGAGAGTAGAGGGAGGATTTGGTTGCAAAAGTGCGGTAACCAAGCAAATAAAACGAATTGAACCGTCAGATAATTGGCTTGGCCATAAGGCATAATCGCTGTTCTTCTGACGCCACAACAGACGAATTTGCTCCTCTTCGGTTTTTAGTTTTGTGGGTTTTAAAACAAAATCATCAAAGAACGGAAGGGCTAATCGGACAGTTTTGCATATCTGAGCAAACACGTCTGGTGATTCTTGTTGTAACCTATAAAGATAAGCAGCCAAATTGGATGCATCTGAGCGTAAGTATTCATTATCATGAAGAGAGCCTAAGCGTTTTACTCCGGCAGTATCGCTAGTATCGTGGAAATGATAAATTTTCCAGCTAGCAATAGCTGAATAACAATAACCAAGAATCCGTGGATACGAGACTTCTGTTTTTTGAAATTCTGCTTTAAGCTTAGACTCTCTATGCCCTGCTCCAAAAGGGATCCTTTTTTCACTGTCGCCAATAAATATCGCTTGCTCCTTACTAAAAATAAATTCTCCATTCAATGTGGGTTCGAGTTCAAACTCATACCTATTGGCGCCAAATTTAATAAAAGAATACATTATCGACGTCTCTTTGATACCAAAACTCAGAATACGATCAGCTGATCCCTGATTCATTGTCCAACTCTGTAAGCGAGCTTCTACTAATTCACCTAGCATTTTAAAGTAAGATACAAAATTACTCTTTCCTGCGCCGTTTGATCCAATTAACACATTGAGGTCGCCAAGCTCAAAATCATCTAATTTTTTAATCGATTTAAACCCTCGTATTGTTAAGAACTTGATTGGATTTTTCATACGCTCTCCCCCGTCAACACCGGCAACGCCATAAGTATCATTCGATTAATGGCGGCATATGGGTCTGTTGAAAATTTTTGGGTAATCCGATTAGCGACGATGGTGTTGAGTGAGCAACAATGATGACCTAAAAGCCGACTCATGCCGTAAATGCCTGAGGTTTCCATTTCAAAATTAGTAATACGATGACCATCTGCATGAAAAGAGTGCATTTTTTCGATAAAGTTTTTTTCTTTGGTGGGACCGCGTAATACCCGTCCCTGCGGGCCATAAAATCCGGCACAGGTTGCCGTAATACCAGCTTCACAATAAGGGGAAAATGCATCAATCAGCGCGGTATCACCCGCAGTGATGTAAAATGGCGTAATCGGTGAAAAATGATCAATGGCTGCGTTAAGTAGCTTCGTTTCTTCGTCGGTAGGGGGCAAATCGTAGAATGACATGAGACAGTCAAAACCTAGGCCGTGACTTGAAACAACAAAGCTATCGAGCGCGATGTCTTCTTGCAGGGCGCCAGCCGTACCCAGTCTAACTAGACGCAAACTTGATAAACGATCTTTAATTTGACGCGTTTTAAAATCAATATTAACTAAGGCATCCAACTCATTCAGAACAATATCGATATTGTCAGTACCAATTCCCGTCGAAATAACAGAAAGGCGCTGATTATTCAAATAACCTGTGTGCGTCACAAACTCACGTTTTTCTTTACGAATGTCTACCTGGTCAAAATACCGTGATACGCCAGGCACACGGCCAGGGTCACCGACAAGAATAACCGTTTCCGCAAGGTCTTCGGGAAGGATGTTTAAATGATAAACACTCCCATCTTGATTAAGGATTAATTCTGATTCAGCAATGATATGGGGCATAATTTAGTATTCCTTTAAATGGAGAGGTATAGTAATTCCATCTTGTGAAGGAATCAATTCCCTCATACCTCTTGAACGGTATTTTGCAAGTCAGAAAATTGCAAAATACCGTTCAAGAGGTATATACTGCGGGTACAGTAAAGACCCCCTATCCCCTTGTGAACGAACCTTAAGGATATACCCAATGAATACAAACGTACTTTTCAAACGCACACTTTGCGCAGTTTTGTTAATGGAGTGTGCTTTAATTGCACAAGCCTCTCCTAATGGCGTGTATGTTGGTGGCACACTGGGACGTTCCACCATGGATTATACGCCAGATAATCAAGGATTTTCTCCCGTCAGCTCTTACAGCCAGGATGGTTTTGCTTGGAATGGATTTGTGGGTTACCAAATGAATGCAAACTTTGCTATCGAAGCAGGTTACAACCAGTATCACGATGCCGAGTTTAACGGGATTATGGGCGTTGATGGCGCGAATACGACCTTGTCCCAGCAGTCGATTGATTTAATTGGCAAACTGATGTTGCCTTTCGGAAATGGCTTTAATGTGTTCGTTGATGGTGGTTTGGCTTATGTGGATTTAAAGCAAAATACGAACAGTACCGCAGATGCAATTGATACATCCAGCGGCAATGGTAGTTCAGTCAGACCTACTTATGGTTTAGGCGGTAGTTATGATTTTTACCCTGGATGGTCTGCACTTGCCGAATGGAATCGGATTCCGTCAGGCGGTGATATTGAAGCAACCAATTATTGGGGACTGGGTGCCGAATACCATTTTGGCCATTAAACGTAGCCCGGATGTAGCGCAGCGTAATCCGGGAAATAATTACATAAAAGACCGCAGTAGTCCGGCAGGAAGTAAATGATTCAAAAAGGCCAAGGTGCAATGAAAATAAAAAATTCACACTACAGGTTATTGCTCCAGTTTTTAACGCTGCTTCTTTTGCCTGAGCTCGCTTGGGCTAATTTGTTTTATACCGGTGTTCAACTGGGTGAGAGTAAAATAAACAGCTCAAATCTAAATGTTCAGAGCCTACCCTCGCAGAGCAATCCAAATACCCTGGTAAGTGGGCCCGCTGACGTTGACATAGACAACGAAGGTTTTGCTGGGCGTGCCTACGTGGGAACTCAATTTACACCTTATATCGCATTGGAGGGCGGATATACCCAATTTGCCGGGGTAAAAATTAAAAATATTTACGGCATTGCGGGCAAGGATGAGCAGTTAAATGAAGGGGCTATTGATACAGTATTAAAACTAACCTTACCGCTTGGTAATGGCGTTAGCCTTTATGGAACAGGTGGCGAGGCTTTTGTTATGACCGATCAAATAAGCAGTGCCGAGTTTACGACATCTTCTACGGTGAATCTTGATAGCAATACAGTTGATCGATTCCGTCCAACCTATGGTTTTGGTCTTGATTACGCCATTGCACGTTTTATGAGCGCTAATTTTTCATTTTCGCGTATTATTGGGGGGAGTGATATACCCACTTCTGATTTACTCGCGTTGGGGATAAGTTTATACTTGCCAACCAATAGCCCCAAGCCTCAATAACATAACAAGGAGTCATGATGATTAAAAAAGTTCTATTAGCGCTGGCAACAACAATGCTTGCTGCGTCAACATCGGTCTTTGCAACAGCAAAAAATGGTTTGTACTTGGGCTTGCAAATGGGTGAATCCAAAGCCAATTATAGTGATAATAGCTCTGGCTTGAATAGTTTTTTTAGCCAACCTACACTGCCTAATGCAAGCATAGATGAAAATTCATTTGCGGGCCGCCTCTATATGGGGTATCAATGGAATAAGTTTATTGCAGCTGAGCTAGGTTATAATTATTTAGGTAATGTTCAATTCAATAATATTTTCGGTATATCGGGTGCTGATGCCGATCTACGCCAACAAGCTGCTGATTTATCGGCAAAGGTTATGTTGCCTATCACTAAACAATTTAATGTATTTGCGTTGGGCGGCGGCGCTTATGTTTGGGCTAAAGCCTGGAATACAAGTACGACGGCTGACACTATGGGCGTGGAAGTAGGTAGCTCGCAAGGTACGTTTACGCCTGTGTATGGTTTAGGTGCTGACTATGATTTCAATGAGCATTGGGGTGTTGATGTTTCGTGGCGCCGTTTTATTGCCAATGGTGATCTCGAACAAACTGACTTGGCGATGGCGGGTGTTGCTGTCCATTTTTAAACCTGCTTCAATATGCTCGATAAACGATGTTGATGATCCGTTAAAGCAACCTGGCAAATCTTCCTTGCTGCAGAAACGAGCGGCTATTTTTTTCTCTTCTAACAATGCAATTGTGGCAATGACAGGACCTTGCATATACGGTAAGTATAACTGAGAGGGTTGCAGCTTGAATGGGCAAGCCCGTTCAATTTCAAAGAGGAATAAATTTATTCCTTTTTGCAATACAGGATCAAGAGCCGCCGCTAAACCTTGGCCCAAGGTGTTGGGATTACAAAGTAATATTCGTAATCCACCTGAGATCTTTTCTGCAAATTCTTGCAATGGCCACAAAATACGGTGTAATTTAGCTGCTTTTAATACATAACCTGTGACAATAGCTAGTGTTTCTTCTTGAAGATAAAATAAAAAATCAATTTTTTTTTCCTCAATTGAATGTCTCAAATAAGGAAGTTTTATGTTGGGTGTCAGCCATTGCAATGCATCGCCTGCTTGTATCATTTGCGATAATTCATCAGAGATAATGCGGATTAAACGATAATTTCCAGGTAAATCGTTATGGGCAATAACTTTTAAATCCATGGTTCTAGCTTTTTTCCTGACCCGGCGTAATAAATTCTGGATAGGCATTCATACCACAGGTAAGAATATCCATTCCTTTGAATTCATCATCAGGTTTGATTCTCAGACCAACGGTAAAGCGGATAATGGACCAAACAAGCAAACTCACCACGAAAACCCAGGCAATAATACAAACAACGCCCAGTAATTGCAGCAAAAATTGGCCGTTATGGCCATAGAATAGACTTGTTTGATTTTGTACAGGCAAGTAAGCAAGACTAAAACTTACCGCCAGTATACCCCAAAGCCCACCTGCGCCGTGTACAGAAACGGCGCCGATGGGGTCATCGATTCTAAGTCGATTACAGGCCTTTAGGGAAAGCATCGTTATGATGCCAGCTACAAAGCCAATTAATACAACAACGCTTGGTTGCATTAATAAAGGGTTTGCCGAAAGGGCAACAATGCCAGCCAACGCACCATTAAACAAAAGGGTGACATCTATGGTGCCATAAACAATTCGGGTAATAATTAAAGCGCCGATTAAGCCAGCGGAGCCAGCAATCATCGTATTAATGATCACCAGCGAGACATGTGCCATCAGCAAACCTTGTGGCGCATTCAACAAAGCGGTTCCTACATTCAAGCCTATGCTTCCAAACCATATTTGCATTGCACCCAGCATGGCAAAGGGAATATTAGCGCCCGGTTGTGCGATGGTTTTTTTCTGCTCGTCATAATGCCCTTGGCGAACACCCAAGTAAATAAGCGCCGCCAGTGCCGCTACAGCACCGCTGATATGTAAAACGGCTGCGCCGCCATAATCAATAAAACCGACGGTATGTAAAAAACCATTACCCCATGTCCAATAAGCAACGACAGGATAAATTACACCAAGGTAAAATAAGCTAAACAATAAAAATGGCCAAAAACGCAAACGCTCAGCTGTCGCTCCGGTAATAATATAAAGTGGGATAAGTGCTATAAGCATTTCAAATAAGGTGGTTGCTTGTTGAAAGAGTGACGTGCTTGAATTCTTGATTAGATCATGGCGAAAACTAGGGACATACGCGTTAATGCCATGACTAAAGATGATGCTTTGCGTGACAGGAATAAAAAATAAAACAGTGATCGCAAAAAGCACCACATTTTTCGCAAGAATATCATTGGTGTTTCGTGCCCTCACTAAGCCTGCCGTAAAACAGGTCAGGCCCGTCGCTTTCCAGAAAATGAGCAGGGCACACATGAGTAACATAAATGTTTCAACGTTAATAGGCATCATTGCTCCAAAAATAGGATTTTCATGCTTAGTGTAAGGAATATTTAGATTTAAAGCAAAGGTCAGTTATCTCTCCAAGCTACTTTCTTCTATACCAATCGCATCTTGATCTTGCAAAATTTAGAATAAGCCCTATGTCCCTAGGCTGAAATGACCGTATCAAGCCTAACTCTAAGGCATGGTGGAGCATAATGTTCAAACTACCTCAAAACACAACACTCTACTTTTATCCATGCTTACTTTTTAATATTAAAATAAGTGAAAATTTAAAATTATTGCCGCCCTGTTTTTTTATTTACATCAAAGCTGGCATTAACATTGTTCTGTGATTCATCTGCTGTCTTTGGGGCAAGCAGGTTTGTGTAACTGGGTGTAATGCCTTGCTTAAAAAACAAACTGTGATTTTGATTTGCAAGCCCTTCTTTTCTCCATGTTACGTGACAAATGAAAACCAATCATTTTGCATCAATTTACCAAAATAAGCATTGCCGATACACCTGATTTTACAGGCTTACGATGAAAAATTATTGTTTCTATTAATGGCTGCATTATTATTTTGTCTTGATGGTTGGTCTGGCATCGAATAAAAATTTATATTTTTGTTTTTTAATTGCCGTTGTTTTTTGCTCAATGGCTTTTTAGTCTCCGCAGAATGAGATAGCTCTGGTGTAGAAAGCGTATTGTTGGTTTTTAAAGTATTTGCATAACTAAATTTCAAGTCATTCTTTTTCTTCGTAGGTGCAGTCAAGCTGGGAAAGTCATCTTCGGATGTATGATCAATAATTTTAGGCACGGTTATATTCACTTGAGGAACATAGCTTTCTTCCAACTTATTTTGACGAGGTTGGTGGTACATACCATACTGAGAAATCATTTGAGAGTGCGCTGATATGTTAGGTGAACTCTTTGAGTATTGTTTTTGAGCTGGATTTGAATAATGAGTGTTATACGTGTTCGGTCTAGAAAGCGCTAGCATCGGTTTAAAATCATCTTGATGATAAAAAACGTGCTTGTCCAACGCTCTTGCTTTTTCAATTAACGCGGCAAAATCGGTCAGTTGGTTTTCAAAGGTAGAAACATTAACTAATGTTATTAATGCATATTTCGGGCGCGTCAGTGCTACATTGATTCGTCTAAAGTCGTCAGTAAAACCTACCTTTTTTTTTCGGTTGGCGCGTACCGTTGATATAATGACAATGTCACATTCCTCGCCTTGAAATCCATCAACGGTGCCGACCGACAAGTCCATTTTATCGAAAAATGGAGTAAGCGTTTCTTTTAATGCTCTCACTTGTCCCATATAAAAAGAAATGACACCAACGGTTGTTTTTGTGGTCACATAATCATGCTCTACTAAATAATTTAATATATTATAAACGCCATCACATTCTGCGGCGTTATAAAAACTTTTTCCTGATCTTTCCTCGTAACCGTCTACATTAACTAATTTAAAACCGGAAATATAAGGATCGTTTGCAAAAGCAGGAGCAGGACGAGTGGCAATATTCTCACCATCAGTCAGTTTGTCGTCATAAAAACGCTCTGATGGAAACGCCCGAATTCGAGGGTCCATTCGATACTGCACATCCAATAAAATATGCGATTGTTGATTCACTACTTGTAAACGCTCTAATAATGACCAATCATAATGATATTTTTTGGCTTCTTCTGAAAAAACCGTAGCAGGCAATTGTTTCACATCGCCCACTAATAAAACTTTTGGTCTTATTGTATTTAAATGTTGGAAAGCAATCAGTGTTTCTGCTTCTACCGCTTGCCCGGCCTCATCTACAATCACCGTATCTACCTTCTTCATTTGAAAGAGATAACTACGCCCACTGACACTGAGAGTGCAAATGACAATATGGGCATCGTTAAGCAATCTCAAATCTGTTTCAGCTGGAAAGTGTGCTTTTAATGTTGTCAACATATTTGATATTTTATTGAGTTGCGATTCGTAATCGCCCAGCACTGTTGGCTTTGCGATTAACTCTTCCACCTGAGTTTGAACAACAACTTCAGGCATTTTGGGTGGTTTTTTATTAAATCGACTATTTTTTCTATTGTTTTCGTTCAACTCTGGGAAATTACGCGCTATTTCCTGCTTTTTTTGGGCCAAATAATATTTTTGTATTTCATCTTGAGAAACTGCGTTATTTAATAACAAAGATACTTCTTCTATTTTTTCGATTTCAGCTTCAATCTCTTCAAAGTAAAAACGGTTGAGCAAACTTGGTGCTGCATGCTGAGTAAGTTTAATAAATTCTTGAAATTCTTTTTTAATCTGGATCAATCTCACACTTAAAACATAATAAAGATCGCTGTAACCTATTTTTTCACAATAAGCAGCGTTTAAATACATTTCTTTAATAGATGCTATAATTTCATTCAGATCTGTCTTTCTATCCCTTGCCCAGGTATGAACAAAAATAGATCTCAAGCCTGGGTTAAGCTTCTTCTCAACACCCGCCAAGGCAACTCGTATTTTAGGCAGTTTTTTGAGTAATCTTTCTGCAATCACTTGCGCCGCTTTATTTGAAGGGGCACAAATTAAAATCCGCTCTTTTTTTTCGACTAAAGTATGTGCAATGGCAACGATGGTTGTGGTTTTGCCAGTTCCGGGTGGGCCTTGTAACAACTGAA
>JAIELR010000138.1 GCA_019752835.1 Gammaproteobacteria bacterium
AACAATTGGAGACTACTTCCGCCCTCTTGCAGGAGAAAGACGATGAATTGGCCAAAATAGTTGAGTTTTTGCGAGACATTCAAAGCGCCTTGTCGCAAAAGGAAGTCCAATTAGAACAAGCGATAAGCGCTTTACAAGCGAGTAAAACTCGTTTTGATGAGCAGCTTAACCGACTTGACACTGCGCAAAGCACGATTGAGACGCTTTCTATTGGAAAAGAGCAGGCCTTAGAAAAAGTATCACAAACGGAACAACGGGCTGAATTACTTGAAGATAAAAATAAAAAGTATGCTGGATCCTTGCAAGCATCAAAAAAACAATTGGCCTCAGTTAATGAAAAAATGGCCTCATTTGAAGATGAAAATGTAACACTTAAGGAAGAAGCAGCCAATTTACGAAAAAAAGAGAAAGCCCTTATCGAGAAGGTAAAAAGTTTAGAAACCTCTAGGGCTATGTTGTTACAAAAATTAAAAGAAGCTCAAAATTCAGTGGATGTTGGTAGCAAAGCGGGAAAAGTATCCGCTGGCAATGAAAGCTCAGTGCGGTTTTTTTCTCACTATACACAATGAAAAAGGAGTCTCTATGAGAACCAAGCAAATCCAAGACGAAGGGCTCTTTTCGAAAGAAGAGAAAAGCCAAGCGTTATTTAAAACTAAAACGGCTCAGTTTGTAGAAGAGCAAATAGAACAGAAAAAAAGGAAAAATACAATGGATGTCGTAGGCATCCTTGAGCAACACGACCAAGGACTGCAAAGCCCCCTATCAAAAGTAGCACAATGGGTAGGGGAGTTTGCTTGGTATCAGCATTTAATGCTATTAACGGTGGTGGTCGCAGCGGCAGCAACGTTGGGGATTTTTCTGAATGCGATTGCGATTTGTACCATTACGGCAGGGGTTCTTTATATTGTTACCGCGGGCTTGCTCAAATTACACCATTATTATGACCAGCGGCGTTTGAACTCAATGACGGAAATGGCGGCTTACGCCCAAGAGAGACTCAATGAAGGCATTCAAGACGTAGCGGAGATCGGTATTGATTTAGAACAGTTAGCTTCGGGCCTCAAAGAAGCGAGCAACACGATGGAGGGCTACGGTCAGGATTTTGCAAAGCAAGCGCAACGACAGCAAGAACAAACTCAGGCAACCGAAGGGATGAATCAGCAACTTCATCAGATCCATGAAGCACTTGAAGAGACTCAAGTAACCATGGATCAAACCAATGAACACATTGGTGAAACTTGGGAAAGCCTACATCGAAAGCTTGTTGAAAATGTGGCTCATTTAGACGATACCGAGAAGGCACTCACTCAGAGTGTAGTCGTCATTGAACAATCAGCGGCTAGCTCAGCCGCTATTCATGAAGAACTTGCTCAAGGTGTCGATACGTTTGTTGGTCTGGTGGATAATCTCAAAGAAAACGCTTCTGTAGGGCTTTCTCTTATTGAGCGTCTAGAGCAAAGTTCACTGCGAGTATTGGAAAGCACGAAAGAAACCGATCGGGCGAATAAAGAACTCCAGGACGTTTTGAAAAAAACTGCCGAAGAAAATGTGCGCCGAGACGAGGTTATTAAAGGATTTGCAGAAAACCGAAAGCTTGCTGAAGACGATAGGCAGCGTCATGAAGCCCTCTTTAAAGAGCTAGAAGACAACGAGCGCCAATTTCAAGAAGAGTTCGCAATGGCTATGCACCATAAACCTAAAAAAAACAGTTGGAATTAAATAGGGTTTTAATGTAATGAACCATCCCACCCACTGAGTTGGCAATTGGGAACAGGGGACAAGATGTCCTGGGCCGGCCGAGGCTAAGATTTTAGCTCGGGAGTTAGGGGTGGCAGCTTCTTGGTTGCTTTGTCTGACGGATGATCCAAGAGGGGAACTTGTGAAAGATTGATCGATAAACTGAATTCATTTGCAGCAATTCCCGCCATTAAAAAAAGTTCTTTACAACAGAGGACTGTGAGTGCAAATTAAACTAATTTTTCGTAGACTATGTGCATTCAAAGTAGAGTATAGGAAAGCAATTGGGATTTGTAAGGAAGCATCTATCAGCGGATGGTTTGATAAAGATAGTGCAGCATAGCATTCGGAAAGAGGCGTTTAAGGCCTGTCGTTCAGAATACAGCTGGGAAGATTGTATTATGTCTGATTTGGCTGTTTTTGGGTTTAAGATGCTATTGCTTCTTCAGTTTGAAAAAAATAAAGCCGAGGCCCCCTTATTCATCGGAATCTACGAACCTTATATGGTGTAGAGAAGATGTCCTCTGATACGTGTATGAGAGAACGATTAGACACGATTGATCCAAAACAACTCAGAGGTACCTTTAAAAAAATAGTTGCTTATTTGCAACGAGGTAAAGCATTAGATTCTTATCGGACTTTGAATGGTCATTACCCTATTTCTATTGATGGCGTAGGGCAATATTCTTCGGAGAAAGTTCACTGTGACTGTTGTTGTAAGCACCATCGCAATGATCGTATTGAATATTATCATCAGATGTTAGGGGCTGTTCTTGTTTATCCAGAGCACCGTGTAGTAATTCCTTTAGCGCCTGAACCTATTGTTAAAGGAGATGATGCATAAAAGAATGACTGTGAGAGGACTGCTGCCAAGCGTTTTTTATCTGATTTGTGTAGGGAGCATCCCCATCTTAAAGTCGTCATTGTTGAAGATAGCTTAGCCTCAAATTTTCCCCACTTGTCCTTGGGAAAGCATAAAAAAGTGGGGTGGAAAGTAAGCTGGCTTTTGAAAAATCATATAAGAAACTATTGCAGCTTGAATTGTATAAGCCTTTGGTTATTTACACCCCACTTTTTTATGCTCTCCTATAAGTGCGAGCAACAACACTTAATTGTCGCTAAATACAAGGAGTTGGAATGTACCGATTCAATATTTATTCATGGGTTCTTTTTATTATATATTTAACCGTTGTAACTACAATGGAATATTTTTCATATAAATTTTCGTTGGAAAGTATATACTTTAGCCTACCCTTGATGGCTGCTTTTATTTTCTGGTCTGAAAGAACAATATTAGTAATTCAAAAACCTGATGGCTCTATAACAAAAACAGAGAGATTTAAGCGGGACTTATTTTTAATTAGTTTTAGTTTTATTTCTGGTCACCTTTTATCTTTATTGTTTCAATATAATAATAGCGACGCCCTGGGTTGGTGGCCTCTCGCTATTTATTTCATCTCAGCCTTTGGAATTTTATTTGCAATTATTTTTTCTTTAATTGCAATGATGTTGAATAATCATAAAAAATATACATTAATTTATTCTATTACCATCATATTAACTCTTATATTTATTAGCTTAATGATGCATCTCGACTCTTTTTCTTTTTTTGCTAGATCTGAAACATTTTATATTATTTTTCTTCTTTTAGGCGGGATACATTTATTATTATGTTTAGGTTACAAGGCCATCTACGTTAGATTCTTTAATTAAGGCAAGAAATTTCATAACAGTGATGGATTTAAATAATAATTTTTTTATTCATTTCATATTTGACGCATACCAAGAAGCCAATACTACTAACCCCTACGTATTCTCGTGGTTCGCCTTCCTAGCAGACTATACTGTTTATAAATTTTGCTAGTTTACTCTTGTCATTACTACATCTCATCCATTAAATTTTGCAATGACTCAACCGCAGCCAACGTGTAATTGTCAGGTTTGCTAATATATCTCATTGCCTGATATTGATTGGCTTTTGTCTGCACAAAAGACCTAACTACAGCAATTGATTCAGGATTCTTTAAATTCCGATAACCGATCTTCATATATCCGAAAAATATATCATCAAAATCAGAATTGTTTTGTTTCTTAAATAAGGATAGATAGTCATCAAAATAAGCAGTTTCCGTCTCTTTAGAGCGCATTACAGCATTATGGTAGATACTTGCTAGCAAATGAGGCTCAGTTATTTTTGCAACTTCATTTATCAATGCCCTATTGGCTATAATCTCGCCATCACTGCTAAAATCTATGTAACCACGTAGAATTTTATCAGCGTTGGATTTGTCGGCAGTAGCTATTAAAGGCTCGTAGAAAGATTTTAGATTCTCTGTTTTATGGCGTTGATAAAAAATCATCATTCCTTGAAGTAACTTATTTTTTACTGATTTATTAGCACTTGGATATAGCTCTATGAATTTTTCAATTGTTCCTGGCTCACCTATTATAGAAAGCCTATCAATAAATATACCTTTTTTAATATCATTTAATCCTGAACTTTTTAATAGCTCCCATTCTTTTGCAATATGGTTTGGGGTTTCTCTGGGTATGGGTATGTCATAATATTCTGCAAATTGTTCAAAGGGCATTGTATTAATTTCGTCAATAGTAGCGGTTTGCCAAGTTGATTTAATTAAAAGTGTATCATCCTTTTTAATTCCCCCTTTTAAATTCGCGTTTTGATGGGGCCAAAATCCAAATACAATCTTTGGATAAAGAATTTTACTATTTATAATTTGAGAATATCCTCCTGCTGCATAGCTAAATCCTATAAATGTATCACATCGAAACATACCACACTTAATAATATAGCCAGTAGTTGGAATGCCTTCGCCTGGATCATAACCTGAGCCAATCGTGTAAGAAGGACACCACCAGCGTTGATGATTTGCTTCAACAAGTGCTGCTCTTGTTCCACGGTTATAGTCACCAAAACCATACCGACTACCCCAATAGGGAGATCTTCTTTGAAAATCCCAAAGGTAATTTATCTGTATTACAGGATCCTCCCATAGCGCCTCAATGATAATTTGAGTTTCTTGGCCAATATTATCACCTGTAGCCATTCCTACATGGCCAGCCCATCCAGCTCCTGGATACGCCAAAGCCCTAGCTACAATATCACCCGAAGACATTAATCGGGCATGGGTCGAAGTTGTGCTTACTATTAAAATTACTAATGCTATTTTATTCATTTTTATTTCGCCTGTTTAACATCGTACATCATTATATACCCAATCAACTTGGGGTCTTTTTTGAGAAACAGCTTGCAGAATGGTCTCTTTATGTAATTTTGACTTAAATCAGAACGGATAGCTATGACCCACAACGATGATCTTCTAGAACAAGATTAAAGTCTGTTCTGTTAAACGTAATCGGTTAATTAACCCCACTCTTTTCAGGCATGGAGAGGTTAGGTAAACTGTGCATATCGTTAAGTAACTTACGATCAATATTGTAAGGGAGGAGTTTTTCAAGTTGCTCGACAGTTAGAGCCAGATGAATATTAGAAAGGACGTATTTAAGCCAGGAGAACACATCGACCTGATGTTGTTTGCAGGTTTCGATGATATTGATAAACAAAGGCGCGTTTATCCGGTTCTCCGCCAATAAAAAGCCACATGTAGGATTTTTGGGTAGGCATTCGGCTTTTTTTTGAGAACCTGCAATCCTGTTTCATCGGCATAAGCAATATCGTAATCATGGATCTCAGCCTCCATCAGTTTGACCAATGGGGTAAGGATCTTGGCCGACTTAATCAGCCAGTTACTTAACGTGCCGCGGGTCATTGAGATATCGATTTCTTTAAACATCGCTTCCTGGCGATAAAGCGGCATATGGCGGTTAAATTTGCTATCGATAATGGCAGCCAATAACCCTGGGGTTGCAATGGCCTTTTCAATGGGCTGTTTTGGCAATTTAGCTAATCGAAAGGTTTCTTCGCATCCTTTGCAAGCGTATTTTTTGCGGATCTGAACGACATGAATTGTTATTTTTTATGCTCTGTTTTGTGTCTGTTTTCTGTGTTGGGTTTGTGTCTGGTTTATTTTGGTCAGAAAAATCCGAATTAGCTAAAAGACACTTCAAAATAAGTCGTTTTCCAATGGATTGGATCTCAACAAGACCCGCTTTTTCTAGCGCATTGATGATCCGGCGTATTTGTTGTCGGCTTGGGCTACCAGAATGCTCAAAACCTTGATGAGGTTCAACATACAAGACCTCAGCGAGCGATTGATAACTAATTCGTCGTTTATAAGACCGACCAGAAAGGTATTCCGATCCATAAAGGGCCGAATTCCCAGCAAATAAGCCGATTGCTGGATGTAGGGCAACCCCATTAATGCGGATAACTCATCGGTATTTACAAACAGAAATCTCATTTCTCTAATCTATCCTTCTCAATAACGATTCAAAAAATAACGCTTGCCATATCAAACGGTATCATTTAGTATCAATTGGCAACACAAATTGTGTTCCTCATGTCCCATTGTAAATAAGCACTTTTTAGTGTCAATGGGATTTTTCCAATTGATACCAAATGAACATAAATGAACCTAAAAAAATGATTGGCAGTCGAATTATGCAATCTAGAAAGGTGAATGGGTTGACACTGAAGGCCTTGGCTGAGAGAACAGGATTGAGGGCAACCAGAATTGGCAATTGGGAACAGGGGACAAGATGTCCTGGGCCTGCCGAGGCTAAGATTTTAGCTCGGGAGTTAGGGGTGGCAGCTTCTTGGTTGCTTTGTTTGACGGATGATCCAAGAGGGGAACTTGTGAAAGATTGATCGATAGACTGAATTTATTTGACATTTTGTATTTTATTTAGCAGGATAGTTGCTAGGCTTCAATAAAGAAGCCTAGTCATTAGAATTTAGATAAATTTTTAACTTAAGGAGGTACTAACTTTAAAGATTCCCACTAACTAGCGAGCCACCGATGTGTGCCAACACAACGATGACTCTAACCAATATAACCTATAGAAGAGGCTACAATGGCTAATGGTATACTAGCGGTAGAACCGCTTTCGCGCAACGATATCTCTATTCTTGCGCAACTTTTGGAAATATCGTTCGATTATTACATTGCTCGCGATTCTCCTTTTTTTCCTGACTATCTTAAATCACTAAGAACATTAGTAGGGCTAGGCTTGACATCTGTACTAGTAGTAGATAAAGGCAGTCTCTGTGTCTATCAATACTATTTTGAGCGCTTTATGGCACAAAAAAACGGAGATTTCAGAACCTATCCGCATGCTAAGACAATAATTGCTCAGTACACCGCAGAAATGGTCGGGACTGCTGCAATCTGTTTTAGTGCCTTAAGATGTCCTCGTTATTATCAAGATTTTATTACCGCACTTTATCATGTAATAGCGAAAGTTGCTCAATTCACTGATCGCTCTAGTGAAGTTGAGCATATTTTAAGTAAGTTATCAGTAAAATAGAGTTTGGTAGAAAACTCATGCCAATAGGGTACTCATTGGCATGAGTTCATCTTGTGAAGATTTAGGTTATTGCCACCAGAAAAAGCAAGTAAGATAGATATTTTACAAACAATATGGAAATTTCTTCTGGAATTTGAATATAATCCGCCTAGGCGAGTGTGTTTATTCTAAGAACAATTGATAATAAAATAATTAGGTTTCGTCAAATAAAAAGAAGGAATTATTGCGCTCTGTTTCATCAACCGAGCAAATTATTCTCGATATTGTGTTACCTGTGTGATAGTAATGTGGTTTTTTTGATAAGTGCATCATCACAGTAGTACTGTAAAAAAGAAAATTGCTTAGCCATTCCAGTAAGCCAGCGTCAATTGATTTGCTATACTTAATATTAAATAAATCAATTTGCTTCAAAGAAATATTTCGTAGATTTAGTAATAACTCATCATAATAAGTGATATAGAAATGTTTAAAAATTTTATTAAATTATTTGAAATTCAAGTAAACTTGCACCCTGAAAAATCGGCTATTGTTTTTCATGAGAAGCAAATAACTTACAGGGAATTAATGCAGCGAGTCAATGATCTGGCTCAACATCTTACAGGTTTTGTGCGAAATTCAGAAGAAATAATACCTCTAATACTAGAAAGAAATCCAGATATTATTATATCGATGTTAGCTATTCTAAAAATTGGCTGTGCATTTTTACCAATAAGTCCGATTACACCGTGCTTAAGAATTAAATTTATTCTGGAGGATACGCAAGCCAGTCTAGTAGTTTGTAATCGTCATTTAGACCCCAATATAAGAAAAAATATAAATGTAATCAATCCGTCTGGGGTAAAATCTACAAGTAGCTTAGCATGTACTTCAATTACACCAAACAATTTAGCTTATGTAATGTATACTTCTGGTAGCACTGGAAATCCAAAAGGCGTTCTCATTGAACACCACTCAATGATGAATTTATTCTTAAGTCTTATTTCAAAAATGGCTATTTCAGAGAATGACAAAATTCTAGCCTTAACCGACTACACTTTCGATATTTCTTTAATAGAATTACTAATGCCTCTACTTAAAGGAGCTACAATTTTATTAACAGAGCAAGGTACTGTCGCTGATGGTGTAAAAATTAGGCAATATCTTAAGAAAAATACTATTACATGCATGCAAGCCACTCCTTTAAGTTGGGAAATATTATTAAAGCAAGGATGGAAAAATGACGGCCGGATGAAAATTCTCGTTGGTGGTGAAAAATTTAGTACCCGACTTGCTGAATTATTAAGGTATGAAAAAGGCAATATCTGGAATATGTATGGCCCAACTGAAACTAGCATGTGGTCAATGTTTAATCCTATAAATAGTCCCCTGCTAACGGAATCAGTGCCCGTAGGAAAGCCATTAACTAATACGGTCATAGAAATTTTGGATACACATCTGAATAATGTCGGTATTGGTGTCCAAGGAGAGCTTTATATTGGAGGAAAGGGGCTTGCTCGAGGGTATCTCAACAATCAAAAATTAACGGATGAAAAATTCATTTTCCATCCTCAAACAAAAATTAGACTCTATAAGACGGGCGATTTAGTGATTGCCCATGACGAAGAGACCCTATGTTATACAGGACGAATTGATGAGCAGTTAAAGTTTGGAGGCATTCGTATCGAAGCCGGTGAGATAGAATCTGTTATAGAGCAAGAACCTTTAGTAAAAAAAGCAGTTGTAAAGATGCATGAAATGGAAGGTTATTATAAATCTTTAGCGGCTTACGTTGAAATTGATGAGGAAAGCGTTTTTTCTAAAGGACTTCAAGAAGCACATTTTGATATGTCTTGCTTCTTAAAAAATATTTATGATGAAACTTATTTACATGCAGAAGACTATGAGCAAGGAACAATGAATAATTGTGGTTGGCAAAGCTCCTTTACGGGTGAACTGTTTAGCATTGAAGAATTAAGTGAATCTTATCAGTGGATTAGAAAATTCATTGATGAAGCCAATCTTTCGGACGTATTAGAAGTGGGTTGTGGAACAGGATCATTATTGTTGGAGTACATTAATAAAGCAGATAAATGCACTATCGTTGAAATTTCTTCGAAAGCAATAGACTATGTTAAAAACCGACTGACAGAACATCAGGCAAAAAAAATCACCTTTCAAAATGAATCGGTCTTAAATATTACTAATGACCAACAGTATAGTTGTGTAATTATTAATTCTGTAATTCAATATTTACCGTCTATCGATGCCGTCCTTACTACCTTAACCCAGCTTATCACCGCAACTCGAGCCGATGGCTCTATCATTATTGGAGATGTGCGTTCGCTAGAATTAATGGATGTTTATTTATTAGAGAAAATAAGAACCAATAGCACAGACGCAGATAGTCTACACTCCAATTTAAGTTCTTTTTACTATAAATCCAGAGATACCGAAGTTGTATTATCCCCCAATTTCTTTTATGCCCTCAAGGATAGATTTAAAGAAATATCTCACGTTGATATCTCTGTGAAACATGGTGTTTACAGAAATGAATTAAATTATTTTAGGTACGATGTTATCTTACATATTAATAAAACAGTAGTGTATCAATCTCCAATAGCCATTCAATATACACCTTTGTTGACTGTTGAAAATTTGAAAGAGACAATACAGTTAAATCCGAATAAGTCGCTTATTATTAAGACGCTTCCTAACCTTCATATGCAGGAATTTTTAGGTGTTTTTAACAGAGATATCCCTCATCATCTAGCATTTCCTTCTCTTAGCTTAAAAATTCATGATGATGAAATAAAACATATTAACGCTTTGATTAATTTCGAGTTAAAAACCTACGATAAATTTATTGCCTATGGAGATAAAAATCCTATCAATACAATCGATCTATATTTACATCCAAGAACAGAACAATTAGTACGGTGTCCAGATAAAATTAAGTATAAAAATTACCGTGCGTATTGTCGAGAACCATTTAATCCTTGGTTACAAAAATATTGCTTTGATCGTATTAAGTTAAAGATTAGTCAGAATGTGGTATCTTGGGTTCATCCTTCTGTCTATGTATGGGTAGAGAAATGGCCTTTGAGTATTAATGGTAAGCTCGATAAAAAGAAACTTGCGCTTCCATTACGCACAGATAGTAGACAGGCGGAGGCAAACACTCTCGAACAATTGCAAATCATTTGGCAAAATATTACGGGAGATGATGCGCTTGTAGATAAGGAATTTTGGGTACATGGTATATCTTCATTATCTCTGTATTTTTTCTTAGCAACAATTAATGAAGCCTTCCCTGTCAATATTAATTACCATGAATTTCGGGATTATGATACTTTAGTTAAGTTATCTGAATATATCGATCTAAACATAAAAGCTACAAGTAAAACTAATTATTTAAATCATGATATGGAAACATTACTGGAAGAAAAGGATGAAAAAAGAAACTATAAAGTTAACGTCAATGAAACCCATATTGCAGAAAGATGATTTAGTGTCTGACGCTAATAATCAGGAAATAGAAACAGCAACTTTATTACTAACAGAAGATTTCTTAATTAATAAAGTTAATTTGCCACAAACAGACTCCTTATTTGGGAAAAAGAGACGGAGTCTTTTAGGTCAATCATTTATCGACCTATTAATTATACAGCAGATGGATACTCAAGCATTACTTAAGGCGTTTAAACTTAGTTGCGGATCCATGTTTCAATTTATAAAATTAGAACACCCCGCGTTAAAAAAATGGTATTCCCTTTCGATTCTGGCGCTTAAAGGGCTTTCTCCAGTTCGCTATATCGTTACTGTGATTACCACCAATTATTCTGATCAATCACTCAAATCTTACATAAACGCGATTATTAATAACTTACCTGGTGCTGTTTACTGGAAAGATCTTCAGGGACACTATATGGGATGTAATAAATTTGTGGCACAGATGGCAGGATATAGCAATCCAGAAGAAATGCTTGGAAAAACGGATTATGATTTTTGTTGGAGTGAGTTTGCTGATGATTGGCGGCTACTTGATAATAAAGTAGTAAAAGAAAATGCTCTCATTCAGCGCGAAGAAAAAACTAGATTGGCAAATAGAGAAATTCGTACGGAGCTAACCTTTAAAAGCCCTTTAAAAAATGAACACAATGAAATTGTTGGAATAATAGGTACGTCTCTTGATATTACAGAGCGTAAAGAAATGGAAGCAGCGCTTCATGAATCGCAAATTGCTGCAGAAAGTGCAAATGTTCTTAAAACAAATTTTATTCAGAATATGCAGCATGATATCAGAACGCCCGCCTCTAATCTTTGGGCTGTTTTAGATGGTCTGGTTGAAAAAAATCAGTTTCCCGATGCAGAATTACTCATCTTGCTAAGAAATAGCGCCAAACAATTATGGGGTATTTGTAATGATGTGATTGATTTTGATCGCATGGAACAGAGTGAAATGCCTATACTTTCTAAGCGATTTAATATTCGTCAACTCGTCACCAATGTTATTGAGTTAAACCAAATATCGGCTTTTAATAAGGGGTTAACTTTAACGTCTAAAGTCGATGAAAAAATACCTCAAGTGATGAAGGGCGATGAGCATCGGATAAGCCGAATATTAATTAATCTAATAGGAAATGCCCTTAAATTTACGCCCCAAGGTTCTGTTTCTCTTTCCGCTCATTTAATTAAGAAGTATAAAAAAGGTTATATTGTTCAGTTTAAACTGCAAGATACGGGCATAGGCATACCGATAGAGAAACAAAATACGCTTTATGAAAAATTTAATCGCTTAAATCCAGCTAATCGAAACACCTATAGTGGTTCAGGGTTGGGTCTTCGTATCGTGAAAAAATACGTTGATGATTTAGACGGAGAAATTAATGTAGAAAGTGCAAATAACCAAGGAACCACTTTTTTTATTGATATTCCTTTTGAAAAAGTGCTGGTTGACACGGTCTACGGTAAAGCCTCATCAGTTTCTAATTTAGATCAACATCTAAAAATTGATAAAAAAGCAGACGAGAGTAAAACATTGATTGGGGCTAA
>JAIELR010000147.1 GCA_019752835.1 Gammaproteobacteria bacterium
GAGTAAGGTGTTGCCTCTATATTGAGCATTAAAAGCGCTTTAATACGGGCTACACTGTTTAAAAAATACCAGGGGATCCCTCAGAGCGCAGCGCCCTCGGCGAAGCCAAATCCGGGGGAATGTCTCCTGCAAGATATCTCACCCCGGATTTGGCTTCGCCGAGGGCGCTGCGCTGCATCCGGGCTACATTAAACTACACCCTTTCTTTTAGTTTTGCCAGCGCATCAGCAAAGGCATTACCCATAATGGACTCACCTTCTGTTTTAGGCGCTTTTTTAGCTGGAGGAGGACTTGAAGGCCTCGTTCCAGATCGTCTGTTGGCATCTGCCTGATGTGCGGGTCTAGACCCTTGGTGAGTTTTTTCTTGCGCCCGGTCACTATTGGCTTTAACAGGTGGTGCGTCTTCTAATTTCATACTTAATGAAATTCGTTTACGCGAAATATCGACCTCCATTACTTTAACCTTAACGATCCCACCGGCTTTGACCACACTACGAGGATCTTGCACAAATTTATGCGCTAATTCTGAAATATGGATTAAGCCATCTTGATGCACGCCAATATCTACAAAAGCACCAAAATTGGTCACGTTGGTGACTACGCCTTCTAAGACCATTCCTGGCTTCAAATCAGCAAGTGTTTCAACGCCTTCTTGAAATTGCGCGGTTTTAAACTCGGGTCTTGGGTCACGGCCGGGTTTATCAAGCTCTGCGATAATATCAACGATAGTAGGAATACCAAAAACCTCATCGACATAATCAGACGCTTTAATACTCTTGAGAAAATTCGAGTCGCCAATAATGGCTTTAATATCGCGCTGCGCTGTGGCAATAATACGCTCAACAACGGGGTAAGCCTCAGGGTGAACAGATGAGGCATCCAGCGGATTATCGCCATTACTAATACGTAAGAATCCTGCCGCTTGTTCAAAGGTTTTGTCACCCAGGCGTGGAACTTCTTTTAATTGACGTCTATTTTTAAAAGCACCATGCGCATCTCGAAACTCAACAATATTGCGAGCAACGGTTTCGTTTAAACCTGACACACGCGCAAGCAGCGGAACAGAAGCGGTATTTAAATCAACACCTACCGCATTCACGCAATCCTCCACTATCGTATCAAGATGCTGCCCCAAATTCGTTTGATTCACATCATGTTGATATTGACCAACGCCGATCGACTTCGGTTCAATTTTAACTAACTCAGCCAACGGATCTTGTAAACGACGCGCAATTGAAATAGCGCCGCGAATAGTAACATCAATATCAGGAAATTCATTAGACGCTAATTCAGACGCCGAATAAACCGACGCCCCTGCCTCTGAAACCACCAATTTAGTCATCTTTAATTCTGGATTATTTTTTATCAATGTTGTGGCCAACTGATCGGTTTCGCGCGATGCGGTTCCATTCCCAATACTGATCAGGGTCACCTTATGTTTTTGACAAAGTGCCGTCAGCGTTTTTAACGCAGCATCCCATTGTTTTTGCGGAACATGAGGATAGATGACACTGTGTCCAAGCATTTTGCCGGTATCATCAACAATGGCGACTTTAACGCCGGTACGAAGACCAGGATCTAAGCCCATCGTCACATGCCTTCCCGCCGGGGATGCCAATAATAAATCACGCAAATTGAGGCCAAATACGCGAATAGCTTCTGTTTCTGCCGTTTCCCGAATGATATTAATCAATTCCAGCTCTAATTGAGGCTGTAACTTTATTTTCCACGTCCAGCGCACGGTTTCTTGGAGCCAAGGGTCTGCAGCGTGGGTTGCGCGGGCAATATCGGATATAGATGTTTGAAGGGCAATCAAGCGTTCACATGGATTAAAGACCTGCTCCGCAGGGGTAGCAACTTCAATATTGATCGTCAAAATGCCTTCGCGACGACCGCGCAAAATAGCAAGAATACGGTGCGAAGGGATCTTATTAATCGCTTCACTAAAATCATAATAATCTGAAAATTTTTGCCCATCGATTTCTTTACCGCTCACTACGTGACTTTTAATCAGGGCATTTTTCCACAAATAATCACGCAATTGTCCAAGTAACTCAGCATCTTCTGCGAAACGCTCCATCAAAATTTGACGCGCGCCCTCGAGTGCAGCCTTAGCATCAGGAATGCCTTTTTCTAGGTCGATATAGGTTGCTGCGAGCTCTTGAGGTATCAACGCTGCATCTTCCCATAAGGCTAAAGCCAATGGCTCAAGGCCAGCTTCTTTTGCAATTTGTGCTTTAGTGCGGCGTTTGGGTTTGTAGGGTAAATATAAATCTTCCAAGCGGGTTTTATTATCGGCAGCCTCGATGGCTTGGCCCAATTCGGGCGTAAGCTTTTCTTGTTCGCTAATGCTTTTTAGAATAACCGCTCGACGCTCTTCAAGTTCGCGCAGATATTTCAATCGATCTTCGAGAGTACGTAATTGACTATCATCCAAGCCAGCGCCACCACTTTCAGCGCTCGTGACTTCTTTTCGATAACGTGCGATGAATGGCACGGTTGCGCCACCATCCAATAACTCTACAGCTGCTTCAACTTGCTTTGGTTTAACATTAAGTTCAGCCGCGATTCTTCCGATAATATCCATTATATATGCCTGTTAAATTATACGATGTACTATACGACTCGCAAATTCATTCTCGATGCGTATAGCGGAAAAATTTTTAAAGCCTCTTGATGATTGCCTGGAGCTATCAACTAAACAAATACTGACAAATCTGAGTTTGAGTATATAATACCCTTTTGTTTTTGGAATCGCTAATCAACGAGGATGTCGATGATTAAAAAATTGCCCTGGTTTATTTTATGTGCCGCTAGCGTATTGCTATTTGGTTGTACTGTCAAGCAAAATATTGCACAACCTGACCCGCAACCAGCCATCGCTCAACCGACTGTTTCGCTAAGTGGCACGCAAAGCTCAACCGCCTATAATATGCCGCGATTTCAGAGCATTTCAATAGCGGGGCCCTATGTGCTGAACTATCAGACAAATAGCAATACTTACCTCAATCCGACCGGTTTAGCCGCGGTGTCAGTTGCAGGCGATAGCCGCATTGTGGATCACACCCAGGTTTTAGTTAAAAATGACACCTTATTTGTCTTTTTAAATCCCGATTATCAGTGTGATCCCTCCGCTGGCCGCGCAACAGTAACGGTACAGACGACAGCGCCTCTTCGACGTGCTTTTTTTGGGGGCAATACATCAGCAAATCTTCAAAATATTTATGGTGATCGCCTTTCTGTCCTCGTTGAAGGCTCCGCTTATGTTGCGCTATCTGGTCAAGTGAACCGCCTCGATGCAACCGCTATAGATAATTCGCGCTTAAATGCGAAATGTTTAGTAAGCCAAGCGGCTTTTGTTAATACGACGGATACTGCCCAGGCTGAAATTCTCGGCGGTCCTGGCATCAGTGGGCTTGCAGCCAAGCAAAGTGATATTTATTACTATACTAACCCCCAGATGATTGCGCCTTATCAACGACAATCTGGCTCAGTGATGTCTATGGTCGGCGTTGCGCCGGCTAGCATCTCCATAATGAATGAAGATACGGGTATACCCGCTGACAGTACCGATTTTGGCATTAAATAATAGACTTCAAGGGCCTTAAAACAATGTTACCCATTCAAGAATTAGATCTCACCTATATCTCTATCGAGCGCTGCCCATTATGTGAACACAACCAATTGGATGAATATGATTCAGGCACTGACACTTTAGCGATTGAAATTAATCGATTTTTATCTAAAAACGATGCGAAATTACCCCCTGTAATTAATACTCGACAGCAATGTAAGGCTTGTCATCATATTTTTTTATCACCGCGAATGGACCCAAAAAGTCTTAAAAAAATATACGAATATTGGTATGGTTTTGCTTATAATCGAATTTTTGACGATAACGCTCATATCGCTACTCGATTAAACGAATTTCGTAAATTCCATATGAAAACCGTAAATAAATATAGAAACAACCGCAAAACTCTTTTAGATATTGGTTGTGGCAGTGGTTTATTTATTAAGGTTGCCGCTGAACAAGGTTGGTCAACTATTGGTATTGAAATGGATGAAAATGCGGCTAAATTTGGACAAGAGCACTTTGGTGCTAATATACGAATAGGCACATTAGAAACTGCATTAAATTTCAATGAAAAATTTGATGTCATTACCATGTTCGATTATCTCGAACATAGTTCTTCGCCCAAGGAGGATATTACTCTTGCCAAAAAATTGCTTAACCCTAACGGCCTATTAATTATTCGAGTTCCGAATGCTAATAGTTTGCAATCCAAATTTATGAAAAAGCAATGGCTAGCGATTATTTCAAATCATTTATCTTATTTTTCGCCAGACGTATTATGTGATTATCTTAAAAAAAATGACTTCAATATAGAAACTGTTTTTGCTAAAAATTATCAAAATGAATTTAATATTTTGCAACAACGTTTTAATTGGGCGCTAGGGAAGTTAATTAACAAGAAAAAAATTAACTCGCTCTCAAATGATAATTTTATATCTCAAGAGCAGGTTAATGCCAACGCTTTCAAACGATTATTACATAGCTTACTTATTGAGCAGATTGATCATATTGGTGGTTGGTTTAACAAGGGTAACAATTTGATGGTGGTGGCAAAAAAAAATGGTAAAGATTAATTTTAAGTCAATTATGCTGGTTGCGGGTTTAACCGTAGTAACTAGTTTATTGGGATTTGTTCGCGAAATGTTTTTTGCGCGCAATTTTGGTACCTCGATGCAGGCCGATGCATTTATCACCGCATTTTCAATTGTATCTACCGGATTCTTGATTTTTACTGCAGGGACATTACAATCGGCATTTATGCCTCGTTATCAGAGTTTATTATCGGTTGAAACGGGGGAGAGAGCCGTCAAACTTTTGCGGACAACGTTATTCAGATTGTTTTTAATTCTTATTTTACTCACTGTATTAACCATTATTTTTTCAAGTCAAATAGTTAATTTAATTACCCCAGGGTTTGACCCTGCGCGAAAAGCACTTACAAGTACACTAATTAAAATCATGGCCCCCGCAATATTGTTGATGGGAAGTGGAAACATTTTGCAATGTATTTTACACGCGCATCAACGTTTTATATTACCGGCACTTGTTCCATCACTAACGAATTTGGTAAGTATTGCATTTTTGGCCATTGCTGCATCAAAATTTGGCGTTACGGGGTTCAGCCTTGTTATTTTATTGGGCTCAGGCCTATGGTGGGTATTTCTTTTTCCCTTTGTCTGGAAGTATTTTTCGGGTAAGGGAGAAGTTTCCGCCGTTAACACTGATTTCAAAAAAATTGCCTTAAATTTTCTACCTTTATTACTTTTGTTGATCAGTGATCAGGTCTGCGCATTAATACAAAAAGGTTTGGTTTCAGGCTTAGGCGTGGGATATATTTCTGCGTTGAATTATGCATCAAGGCTTTCGGGATTGCCTATTGGTATTTTTAGCATGGCGGTAGTGACTGTTTTTTTTCCAGCGCTCGTCAGCGCGATGTCATCTGGAAATAAACAATTAAGGAACAGTGCTTGAGTGGTATTTCTGTTATTACTCTTTTTTCATTACCCATGACCTTATTTATACTTATAAATTCAACTAATTTGGTCAGTTTAGCTTTTCAGCGTGGTTCATTTAATAGTCATTCAGTTACTATCACAGCGAGTGCCTTATCATGGTACGTAATTGGAATGATTCCACAAAGTTTATTGGTTTTTTTAAATCGCATTTATTATTCCATTGAGCGAATGAAAACGCCTATGGTTATAGGGATATTTTCGGCTACCGTCTTTATTTTAATATGCATTTATTTGGTGCATCATATTGGTTATTTAGGCATAGCGATGGGCACCACGCTTTATGCGTTCATTTATACCTCTTTACTTTTTTTATTCATCAATAATGTGGTAAATATTACACTACGCGATATCGGTCGTATCCTTTGGCGCCCTGCTGCATCCACATCATTATGCACTATTGCTGCGGTATTATTTATGCATTATGGTCATATAAGTAATACTATGGCTGTTGTATTTATTAACGGCATGATTTATTTTATTGGTTCAATATTGCTCTTGTTTTTGTTTAAAGAACCCATGGTAATGTTAGTTTATCGAAATTATATCGCTGCGCTTTTCTCGAAAAAACAAATGGTGGATAATTCTATTTCTTAAATGCAGCCTTCGTTAGGTGGGCAATATAATGAGGGATGATGTTACCGCACTGTTTGCTCAAGGATGCTCAGTAATTGCTAAAATAGTAATTTCTTTTTTAAATGGGCCATAACACCAAAAAATTCGATACGCTGCAGGTGTGTTGTTTTCTGCATAGGCTTCAAAAACTTCTTCGCCACTTGGACCTGTTAATGAACTGTACTTATGTGTGTTTAAGCTTGGGTGGCGAGGGTTGGTCTCTAAATAACCAAGCGCTTTGTGCACTGCTTTTAACCGCTTTGAAAGACTCTTATTATTTTCTAATATATCCAAGTCATCACTCGCTGATTGGGCAAATCTTAATTTAAAGGTCATTTTTCATCATCGCTTAAAAACTTAGAAAAACTTCCTCTATCAATCAACTTACCGACTTTCGCATCTTTAAGTCCATCGCTGACCTTTTTCATCGCGACTTTATTATTGAACAGCCATTTTTCACGTAAGGGTATTTCTGAGTAAGGCTCTAAAATTATTTTATGATCGTCAGTTTCTGTCACTGCGAAACCACTAATCCCATCTGCCAAATGACCTAATGTTATACGCCCTTTTGAATCGGGTCGTAGCATTTTAACTAACATGATTATCTCCTTTTTTAGATATTTTTAGAGTATAGCGCAAAAGTGGGAAATTATCAATGTGGGATAATTGGATAATGGGAAGACGGAGTTTGGAATAGAAGTACTTTCCCATAGCACCGCAGAATATAGACGACCCATCAATAAGTATGCAAAAGTGGATATTATCAAGTTCATTTTGGAGAAAAAATTGAGAGTTTCTCACTTTTATTGCATACTTAATGATGACTACGATTAACGCTCACCCTGCCAAATGCTGCTCTTCATTACCAGCAACTACTGCCAAATGCATTCCCATCGCATGGAGAATATCATTTGTTCCCTTCAAGTGAGGATTACCCGTTTTAGATAATGACTTATACAAGCTAGTTCGACTTCGTTTTGTTTTTTCTGCCAATATTTTCATGCCGCCATGAGCAGTAACGACATTTTTTAGCGCTAATAAAAAAACATCTAAATCGCCTCCCTCCAGTGCTGCATTCAAATAACCTGCAGCCTCATCAGGATCAGTAAGCGTTTGAATCAAATAACTCTGGTAATCTATTGATTTACTCATATTTATTGCCCCTTGAATAATCTTGCCAATAAGTAATAGCCTTCTTAATGTCTGTTTTTTGGCTCGCCTTATCTCCAGCACATAACAAGAGGATAATATCATTGCCATCTTCTGCATAATAAATTCGATAGCCCGAGCCAAACGACAATCGAAACTCAGAAATATTTGCGTTAATGGACTTATGATCACCCTTATTTCCCCCAACGCTATTCGATCAAGTCTTTCTTTGACGCGATATCGAATAGGCTTATCTAGCGACTCAAGCCATTCTAGAAAAGGAAACTTTCCAGATTCAGTTTCAAAAACTTTAAGGGTGTATTTTATATACATGACATTATCGTATCCTAAAGGATACTTTTTTACAATAACAATGTTGCGTATATTAGCAATTTAGGCATCTAACGCCAAAAATCTTTCAATGGCCTCATCAAGATCACTTTCATCAAAGACCTCAATCCCCGCTTGGGCAAGCAGAAAAGCCGTTGAACCCATGCCCTTGATTAATATATCCGAAAATGAGCCATCATGGATTTGTTTTGAGCCACAAGAAGGACTATCCGCTTTCAAAACAGCAACGTTAACGCCATATTGTTCTGCAAGTTTTAGTGTTTGTTGAGCACCTGTTAAAAAATAGGCAGTTACATCAACCCCTTCTTCGGTGAGAATTCGCCCTGTTCCATTTAACACGTCCAGCGCAGTTTTACCTGGTTCAATCTCAGCAGGTGGTCTGGGTGCCGGTAAACCGCCAGCCATTTCAGGACAGATCGAAATAACTCTATTCTGTTTCATCAACTCATCAAGTTTTGCGGAATTGACCAAACAATCGCCACCATCGTAACGAACTTTTTTGCCTAGTAAACAGCCGCTAATAAGTAATTTGCTCATGATATTCTCTCCCTGCCATATCAATAGCAGACGTATTAAATCTTACTTTTCCGAAAAAAACTCAAAATAAGTATCTATCGCCACCTTGATCATTTGCCCACGTATTTCCGGCGCGTCAACTGAGCGACGAAGACTACTATAAAGCCGCGTTATCGCGTAAGCCATTTGTCGCTCGGTCAGCCCAGATTTTTTGCCACGAGCAATCATTTCAGTCAACAGATCAGCCAGCAGCACTTCATCTAAGGAATCGATGCTGTAGCGCTTGTTAATGATTTCTTCAACCATGCTGACCTGTTGCATACTTTCTTCAAGTGGTGACTTTTTATACGATGTACCCGTAAGCGGCTCGCCCTCCCCTAATTTAAGCCAGCGCGGGTTCACACCTAGCTTTTCAGCATATACAGCTATTATTTTAGTTTTGGGAATGCGCTTTCCTGTCTCATATTGAGAATAAGTTGAGCGAGGTATTTGAAATTTCTCACAAAAAGCAAAAGCTGTTTTATAACCTGCCGCCTTTCTGGCTGCTTTTAAGCGATTACCAATATCATTGTTGTCCATAGATTAACCTATTTTGTCATTTCTGCTAAATATTTTTCTGCAATTGTACACTAAGTTTCTAAAACATAAAAAGATTTCAAATAAATGAAAATTTATTCTCTTTAATCGTTGATAATTGCAAATTAATACTCTATTATATAGAAAATGTTCTCGCATTAAGATTGATTTAATGTGAATTACTATATCAGAATTGGGTTAAAAAATGACTAGACAACAGGCTTCTGACACTGAAAAAATTGCCTCTGAAAATGATCGGCAATTAGAAATGATCAATAACGTATTGAAAATTAATGAAAATATATATGAAAACCTGCCGATGCTCTTTAAACATGCGAAAGACATACAGGAAGGGAAAGAGATATCTCAAACAGAGTTGAAAATCATGCTGGCCAAGGTTAATTTTTTTATTCTACATTGCGCGCTGTTATCAGCGCCTTATTACCCAACGTCATTAGAAAAAATTGAGGTGAGTGAGATTTCTGAAATTCTGGCAATTCTCGAGGATATTCAACATATATTTTTTCAGGCAATTAATAGCAGTTAATATTTCACTCATAACCATTTCACAAACACTTTTAAATACAAATTTTTACGGATTTATTATGAATAATACCAAAATTCTCGATGTCACCTTACGTGATGGTGGCTATAAAACTAACTTCAATTTCTCGCCCTTATTAATAGCTAATATTTTAAGAGTATTGGATACCGCAAGAATCCCCTATATTGAAGTGGGTTATCGAAATGGTTCCTATAAGGCTATCCCCGAAATGGGACCATCGGGCTATTGCGATAATGATTACTTACAATATTGTCGAAAATTCATACATTACAGTAAATTAGTGGTTATGTGCCATCCAAAAAATATACCGCAGAATGACTTTGTAGAGATGAAAGAATGTGGTGTTGATAGCGTACGCATTTGTTTTCCAATTGATAATGAAAACAGTGGATATAAGAGCATAGAAAGGGCTCTAAAAAGTGGACTAGACGTATTTGTTAATATAACGCGTATATCTCGTCTTTCGGATCATGATTTAATGCAATTAGTTAAGAAATTATCGAATTATCCTTTAGTTGCTATATATCTTGCAGACTCTAATGGCAGTCTTACCCCTGAAAAAATAGGTCAATTGTATTCTAATTTAATACAAATAACTCATATACCTCTAGGATTTCATGCGCATGATAATTTGTTTTTGGCGCAATCCAATGCCATTTCAGCCATCAATTGCGGAGCAACCTTTATCGATGCATCGCTCTTTGGGATAGGTAAAGGTGCCGGAAATTTAAGAACAGAGGCATTAGTGACGTATTTAAGTACTGATAAAAATAAAGACTATGATCTTTGTTTGCTCTTAGAAATGGCCGAAAAAATAAATCAAGATATCAATCAAAATTTTCATTCTATGAAAACAAAAGACATTATTATGGGCATTTTTGACTTATCGCAAGACGATATGACTCACTTCTTAGAGTGTAAAAATGCACATGATTATTATCGAAAAGCAGAATATATGACTAGAAAGTTGAGTTGAGAGTACGATGAATATAATCAAAACATTATATAGTTTGGATACGGCAGAGTTGTCTGATGCATTGGATGCTATTGGAATAGAAGGTGCATTATTTGGCATTTCACAAATAACGTCCGATATAAAAATGGTTGGCCGTGCCTATACCATTAAATATGAAGCTTATACAAAAATGCCCCTTAGTTTTCAAAATGCAGGCAACTATATTGACGATGTTCCAGAAGGCTCCGTTCTTGTGATTGATAACCAAGCTCGTCAAGACTGCACCAGCTGGGGCGATATATTAACAAGAATGGCTTTACTAAAAAAACTGTCAGGCACCGTTGTGCATGGCGCCATCCGAGACCATGAGTTTATAAAAAATGCATCTTATCCTGTTTTTGCATCAAGCATTTTTATGCGCTCGGGAAAAAATCGTGTTTATAAAGCTGCGGAACAATGTGAGTTAGTGATTAATGGTGTTTCGATCCATCCGGGTGACTTTATTGTGGGTGATAGTAATGGTGTTGTTTGTATTCCATTCGCTAACGTTATCGACGTCATTGAAAAGGCAATTAACATAAAAAATGCTGAATTTAACATTATATCAGCAATAAAAGAAGGCAAAACCTTACGCGAAGCAAGAGAACAATATCGATATGATCAGCCCTGGATGAAGAATGAAGAGGACGTAAAATGATAAACAATGTTCTATCTAGTAGTTTATCGCCCATAAAAGCTGCAAAATTTATCGATATACACTATCACGTAAATCCTGATGCTTATGAACGTCGTTATTCTGCATTGCAAGCAGGACGTATATATAAACAATTGAATGGAGCAGTTGTTTTAAAAAGTCACCTGGGCTCAACCGTTAAAATAGCGAATGATGCACAAAATGAAGGTCTTCCGGTATATGGATCTATTGTTTTAAACAAAATTGCCGGTGGAATTGACTATAGATATGTTTTACGCGAATTATCTACATACAATCCTATTGATAATATAGCGTTGTTAGTCCATTTGCCGACAATAACAGGGCGAACACATGCATCAAAATTAAAAAGAACGGTAGTAACAAATATTCCACAAGATCAGCTTTTTGCACCTGAAACAATTTCAGATGAAAGCAATAAATTAAAACAATCCGTTGTCGACATTCTCAAATTAAGCTTGGATTATCCTATTGTTATTTCATCAGGGCATGCAAACAAAATGGAAGTTGAATTGTTAGTTGAAGCTTGTTGTAAATTAGGTATCAAAAAATTAGTCTTAAATCAACCTGCCAATCCACTCACGGGAATGACTTTTAACGATTTATCTCAATTAGCACGATATGATTTTATTTGGTTTGAACAAACTGCTTTAACGTATTTATTAGAGTATCAAAGCAAAGAAGATTTTTTTAATGTTATATTGAAATTACCTAGAGTTATTTATAGCTCTGACTTAGGGCAACCCAGCCAAATTGATATTCAACAGTGGCATGAAGAATATACTCAATGGCTAACAGAAAAAGTGATTTCTTTTTCGCGACTGGAGTTGCTTGTCAAAGATAATCCTGAAAAATTGTTAATGTATTAAACATTCGTAAAAATCATATAGGAGTTTAAAAAATGTTAATAGGGCAAAGTTTTTTTAATCAACAACCTAAGAATGCATTTTTTATCAAACTAAAATACGGTGATACACCCTTGAATCTCATTGATGTTAAGCGTGATGAACATATAAATTTTCTTAATAAATATTATGAAAAAGGCGTTTTTTTGGCTTAAATGTTTTTGGAAACTATTTGGTAAGATTACTTTTTAAATCAGCCCCCCTCCCATTCAAAACTTAATGCCCCCCTTGCTTTATTTAATACCACCC
>JAIELR010000172.1 GCA_019752835.1 Gammaproteobacteria bacterium
CTGAGCTTGATGAACCAGTGGTTGTAGCTAGTATCCCTAGTTTTGCTAAGTTATCCGCACACCACTCACCCTCACATACCATGAGGGTCTCGTCTGACCTTGAGATTATTTCGTGCAAACGGTATAGCGGTTTTTCCTCCAAATATTTTGGTTCACCAAGGCAATAATTGTTAACATTAAGATGCACTGGCCTAATCCATTTTACTCCTGTGGTGGAATGCTTTAAACGAATGCGCCAATATAAAGCTTGACCTATTTGGTCTGTATACTCATGTATCGCTTCTAACTGATAACCGTCATTGAGTGGCTTATCTGCTAATTTGTATACAGCTTCATTGAGATTTTTATTGGTGGTAATCATGATTTACCTCCAATGCGTTTAATGCACGTGCAGCTTTTAAAAAACTTAAATTGTAACGTTTTCTGTGGAATTCTAATACGTCACCCCCATGTACTCCGCATGCCATACAGCAAAAACCACCTGAATCAAGACGAACTCGCAAACTGGGGGTGGTATCATTATGAAAAGGACATAGCGCAGATTTCCACTCTAAACTGCCTGTAAGTTTTAAACCTTGGCTTTTATAGTATTGGCCAGCACTTGGCAATAAGTTACGATTAAAAACTCGGCTATAGCGCCTCGGTTTTCGATTACTATTTGTTTTAATCATTGCTTATACCTCCCCTTTAGCTGCACTACGATCTGTTTCTAGCTTTGCAACTAATGCAGAAATTTCCTTGTCATTTTTGCCTGCAATACGGGCAAGATTTAAGGCTTCAACTTCGGCAGCAGGCCAACCAACACATCGTGCACCAAGACGGACAGGTTTAGTCCATAATCCTTGTGCAATACGGAGATAGATAGTGCTACGAGAGTAGCCAGACAATTTTTTAACTTCAGGAAGACGGAGAATGATAGAAGAACGCATGTTTGTACTCCTTGGTACGTTGTTAAACATGCTCCCATTGAACACGAGATAGGGGGATATCTTGCAACCTATCTCTTAAAACAGAGATTATGAGCGGTATTTTTTATAATACGGGGATAGGGAGAAGATTGCTAGCAGTGATTTTTTTGCATGAAGCTAAAGGCATACTTTTCAATATTTGTTGTAAACGGCTTTTATTAATACCCTCTTCATTTGCAACAACTTGAAGAAAAGCCCTCGTTCCTTTTCTCTTTTCTTCTTGGACACGAAGATACAGTCTATTACGCCGATTTTCAGTAGTTTCAGCCTTGCCTAATGGATGGTCTATACAATAAACTAAAGTACTTTTATCGAGAATAAGTTGATCTTGAGTAAACGTGATTACATTTAGCAGCGGTATTAAATGGCCGGATATAGAAAGAAGCATTTCATTTTCATAAAATAAGAAGACCGGACTTTGATGATTTTGTTTTTTGCCTTTTAACGTCCCCAGATGCCATTTGTTACCATCTGTTAGCCTAATTGTTGGATTAGTTATTTGCAGCAAATTAGCAAGAGCTGTAGCCAATGCCTCCATGCTAATCTTCCATTGTTTTAGTCTCTCTAGGTCAACAGGAATACGCCCAATATCATCTCGTTTATCACAAGAAATGAAAGCACGAGCAGGTCGATTATCTGCCTCAGGAAAAATTTCTACAGGCATAAAACAATTTTCCTCGCATCCTCGACATATTGTTGAGTTACCGGGCGACGATTGCTTTAAGATATTGGAGTCTTTGAGCACCTTTACAAACGAAGATGGCCATTCAGCTATATCATCCATGCTGAATAAAACACTAGCTTTATTGCCAAGCCTATAAAAGATTTGCTCAAGCAACAGCTTCAAGTTCATTGCTATGTACTATTTTAGGTTCCGAATGTTTAAGTTCAAGGCCTGAATCAATAAGCATTTTTTTGATTATCAATGATTTTTCATCATGCTTTAATGAACAAGAGTTGGGGTGACTTATATTAAAAGTATAAATTTTTTTTCTTTTTTTTGATGTGGTATTTTCAAAAATAACTTGAATGCCAACTTGGTTGATTACATATTGAGAAATACTTTTTTCTAGTTGTTCAAGCAGATCGTAAATAGCAAGAGGATTTACAGTCGGATCTGTTTCTAACGTAATACGATCCTTTCTCCCAAAAAGAGATAAACGGAATCGTTTTATTACTACCTGGCTAATTCCCGATTCTGAGCCATAGATAAATTCAAAATTGCGAGATTTTAATATAGTGAGTTCATATACGCGTTCATCTTTAGGATCATCGGGTAGTGCTTCATTTAAAACAATTTTGGTAAAAATTTTTTGTAATTCAAGTATTAAAGTGTTATCGCCGATAGCGGGAATGTCTAGCGTTCCTTCATTTTTAGAATAAATAAAAATAATCTCAAAAGCGGGATGATGCGCTCGTTTCTGAAATTGATTTTCTTCCCATTCAACACTTGCTTGTGCGTAATCCTCAGGGTAAGCAAAAAAATAATCTAAATCGTTGCGCTTAAAGCAATCAATCTTGCAATTTTTGCCACGTCCCTGTGTAATATATAAAATATTTCGCAATCTCTTGCTCTAGTAAATTAACGGTACTAGCATCTACTCTTGCATTTTTTTGAGGCATATTTTTTCGTTTACGCCAATACGTTAGGGTATCTGCATGGTTAAACGCACTAGCACCATCCCAATATTCTGGTCGCTCAAGAAAAGTCCAAAATGCATGTTCATAAAATCCTTTAAACATAGAAAATTGTAATGCTAAATTTTCGCCATGCCATGTTGCCTCATCAATGATAGCTTTTGATCCAGCTTCTGTAGCCATGTTGTGAATTGCGTAAAAATCTTGTTCCATTGGGTTGCGTATATTTTCTGGCAACTCGAGCCATGCTTGATAAATTGGCTCAATTTTTGTTTCAAGCACGTTTTCAAATTCAATTTCTGTTAACACGTTATGCTGGGTAAAGTACTGCTGCAAGAATTTATTAGGAACTTTACGCAAGAAGTGTTGTAGGTTAAACGCTTTAGACATTATAATCCTATGTTTTATAGAGCATCTGGTTTTTTTAACGCTTTTTTGTCTTCTGAAGCTAAACGACGCTCAATTTTTTTAACATCTTCCGCGGCTGGAAGCTTTTCAGGATGTATTCCTCGATCTAATAGTGTTTTACGAACAGCCTCATTATTGGTGACGTGCTCCTCTGAAATTGCGGACTCTGTTTTCATTCCGTGTGCTTTCGCATTAAACGCAGTAATTTCAGCAGCAAAATCTTTTGCTTTTAAAATAATCGTAGGGGCAAAATCTGCCAGAGGGCGACCCTCAGGAACTTTCCACTGAGTCTTCATTACTTTTGTCGGTTTGCCAAAAAGCGCTTGATCACCTTTGCTTCGAATAAGCGCAAAATTTTCATTTCCACCTGTTTGCTCATAAATCACTTGTGACAGCTCTTTCTCGGTCTGACTCAGCTTTTTGCGAGCTGTCAATCGCTCAAATTCCTGCAATCGTTGTTCAATTAATTCTGCGCGTCTCGTTTGAATGGCGAAATAGGTCTGCGCAAATGCAATTTCTGATTTCTTTGGATCGCCATTTTGCGCAATTAAATAACAAGCATAGCGTGTGAGCATAAAATCATCAATTTCACGTTGGCTACCTGAACCAAGATCGACCATTTTGCTGACGTCAGCAAAATGGTCTGAAACCGCATGGTTTGAAGTCTCGCAAGCAATCTTAGCCTTGGCAATTGCGTTCAAAAAATTTCGCCATTGATCATAACCAAGTAGTTTTTGTAGATCACGCGCAAGCCAAAACTCTGTCCCATCTACAGTTTTTTGGGCATAAGATTCAAATGTATTGGTTAAGGTATGGATCATTTCGGTTTTCATATTAATTCCTCAATTGACGCGTGACTCGGTTTTATTGAGTCGTTTATTAAATTTGGAAAGTAAATGGGTGTTATATTAGGATTCAGATTCTTAGTATGCAAATTTGCGAGATCTTTGTCATTAGTGATTAAAGCAGAGCAGTAAGAGGCCTCAATTATTTGAACTCCGTCAGTAAACTTGTCTTTTTTAAGTAGATTTTGGGGTTGTAGCGATTTTTCTGTTAGAAAATCTAAATACAAATGATATAATAGTAATGCACGTAATGTCGGGTATGTGCTTATATGAATAACAAATTTAATTAAAATAAGATCGCTATATTTAATTTGAGTGACATTAAAAAAAATTAATCGTAATGTTGATAATTTTTCTGTGTTATGGGCAAAATCTTTTAAAAAAGATTGCACACATTCGTCAAAGTTTTTAACTTTCTTATATTTGAGGGGAGATGTTGGTTGCCATAGTGTGCGACTCTTTTCTAGTAAGTTTTCTCGTTCAGTAATAAAATCTTTTAATTTTTTATCCTCAAGTCCTTCACTATAATTTTCAACTCGCTTATTTAACTCTTGTAATAGAAGCTCATCAGTTATAAATGGATTGAATGGTTGATCTTCCTTTAATTTATTGAGCTCCATACGATATAAACATTCACGTCCTTTGCTAAATTTTGGATTTAAATTTCTAACAAAACGAAATAGCTTTACGGTTTTTTCTTTATTTTTCAAGCTACATGCTGCAAGTTCGTATGTAGTGTAAATCCCAATCACGGGTAATAAATTATTCTTCTCTAATATATTATGAAGGTTAGATATACTTATATTATTATCGATACAGTAATTAATAAAACTAGTATCAAGGAAAGCTGTTTTCATAATCTCATCCTATTGAACGTAAATCAGTTAGTACTTTCAACTTTTATTTCATCCAAATAATCTGCCCATTGCTGCATCATTTTTTTGCGCTCGGCTAAATGAGCGGTTCTGTTGTAAGCCCTACCATTAGGATCACGTACTGCATGAGCGAGTTGATGCTCAATATAATCCGGTCGCACCCCCAACACCTCATCCAAGATTGTTCTTGCCATTGCTCTAAAGCCGTGGCCTGTCATTTCACTTTTATCTATTCCCAAACGGCGCATAGCTGCCAAGATAGCATTATCACTCATTGGTCGTTCATTGCTGCGCGCGCTTGGAAATACAAATTGCCCCCTGCTCGTCAGCGAATGAAGTTCATTTAATATATCAAGCGCTTGCCGAGATAATGGCACGATATGCTCGGTATTGGTCTTGGTAACAGTGTAACGCCATTCTGCTTTATCAAGATCGATATCTGACCATTTGGCAGTTCGGAGTTCGCCTGGGCGAACAAAAACCAAAGGAGCTAATCGAAGCGCGCAATGTACAATTAGCGTGCCTTTGTAAGCATCAATTGCTTGTAACAGTCCAGCGACTTGTTTAGGTTCCGTGATAGCTGCAAAATGTTTTTCTTTCACGGGTGGGAGAGCACCTCGGAGATCGGCTGAAGGATCACGCTCTGCACGTCCTGTAGCAATCGCATAACGAAATATTTGTCCGCAATTACTTAATGTACGGTGCGCTGTTTCAAGTGCACCTCTTTTTTCTACTCGATGCATAATAGATAAGAGGAGTGGGGCGGTAATATCGACAATTGGCATAGTACCAACCCAAGGGAAAACATCGCGCTCAAGTCGGCGCAAGGTACGGGTAGTGTGGCTTTCTGTCCAAGTAGCCGAGTACTTGGCAAGCCATTCTCTGGCAATGGCTTCAAAATTGTTTGCAATATGGTTAGCCTTTGCTGCCTTTTTAGCCTTGCGGTTTTCACTAGGATCAACTCCAACAGCCAACAATTTACGCGCCTCGTCTCGACGATCTCGGGCATCTTTTAAACTTACTTCGGGATAAACACCCAAAGACAACCGCTTTTCCTTGCCCTCAATCCGATATTTCAGTCGCCACCATTTACCCCCGGCGGGCGAAATTTCCAAATACAAACCACCACCGTCAAATAGCTTTGTGGACTTTTCGGCAGGTTTTGCATTACGAATAGTGATGTTGGTTAAGGGCATGGGGGCAACTCATTTTGGCTCAGGGTCAATTGCCCCCGATCTTGCCCCCACTTGCCCCCAGATGTCAATAGACATACTGAGATTTCTTTGGACAAAGGTATAAACAAAAAACCCGCTGTTACGCGGGTTTTAGGAAGTGTTGATATTTCATTAAACTTTGATTTGGTGGAGGCGGCGGGAATTGAACCCGCGTCCGCAAATCCTCGACTTTCAGCTCTACATGTTTAGCCATATTCTTGGTTTTAACACCTTGTTACCCAACAGGCAGGGTAATCAAACTGCGATTCTGCAAAGTTTAACTAGTTGACGGCAGACACCCCTACTAGCGATCTTGTGAGAAATGACCACTGGGAACAGATGCACAAGCACATCTGGCCAATGGCGCTAAGCTACTGTTTAGGCAGCTTGTTCAGCGAGGATGCTATCGTTGTTTGCAACTATAACAGTAGTAACAGGTTTAACGAGCTTAGCTACTATGCTCGACATGCACTATAAAGCTTTGTAATCCACGTCGAAACCAAGTCGCCCCCAAAGTTCTGACTTGATCATGTAATTATAAACTATTTTTTATTGTATGTCATCGTATTTTTTTGACTTGTTGTTTTTGACGTTCCCAGTCGCGATTTTTTTCCGTTTGGCGTTTATCGTAAAGTTTTTTCCCTTTGGCGAGGGCAATGCTGATTTTGACCTTGTTTTTTTTCCAATAGAGGGAAATTGGGATGACGGTATAGCCTTTTCGTTCAACTAGTCCTATAAGTTTATTTAATTCTGCGCGATGTAGGAGTATTTTGCGTGTACGGCGCGGGTCGGGTTTTATGTGGGTAGAAACGGTGCCGAGCGGGGTAATGAGGGCGCCGATTAACCATGCTTCGCGGTTTTTAATGAGGATGTAACTATCCACTAGTTGAACTTTTCCTTCGCGCAGGCTTTTAACTTCCCAACCATCGAGGACGATCCCGGCTTCAAATTGATCTTCAAGCTCATATTCAAAGCGTGCTTTTTTGTTGTAGGTAATGGTCTTATTGTCTGTCTGGCTCATTTTATACTCTGCGCAATTTAATTTGGACTCGGGCCATCCATGGCCCTCGCCCCTTCGGGGTGGCTTGCAGCCGTCAAAATTGGCCTTCCTGCCAATTTTTCGGCGTTGTTGCTTTTGACCGCTCGCCGTCCTCATGTACGGGAAGTACACTCCGGCGGCTCGTGTCAAAAGCGCCTAGCCGAAAACCGAATTGCTTTGAGTATACTTATCACATAATTGTCTAATGAGTGATTGTAACAGGAATTGCTTTAATCTGGGAGTGAAAATTTCTCGCATCTTTTTGTCAGCGGGGTATAATAGGCCAAAATAACTTACTGAGGACAGTTAATGACCGTTATCAATCGAAGTAAAGTGGTAGAATTTAGCGCGGCTCAAATGTATGGCTTAGTTAATGACATCGATAATTACCCTGTTTTTTTGCCCTGGTGCACAAAAAGCATTGTGTTGAGTCGAAGCAGTGATGAAATTCGAGCGGAATTGACGCTTTCAAAAGGGGGCTTGGAAAAGTCCTTTACGACGTGTAATCGTCTGCAAGAAAATAAAATGATTGAGGTGCGCTTGGTATCAGGTCCTTTTAAACAATTGGAAGGGTTTTGGCGTTTTGAACACTTAGATGATAATTCTTGTAAAGTGTCACTCGATTTAGAGTTCGAGTTTAGTAATTTTTTGATTAGCATGGCATTAGGGCCGGTGTTTAATCAAATTGCCAATAATTTGGTGGATGCTTTTTGCCAACGTGCGCTTGATTTATACAAGGTAGCTGATGCGGGTTGAAATCGTTTATGCTCTGCCTGATCAACAAAAACGATATTGGGTAGCGCTTGAAGAAAACGCCAGCCTTGAGCAAGCTATAGTGTTGTCTGGAGTGCTACAAGATTTTCCCGACTTACAGAATACAACGTATAGTGTTGGCATTTGGGGACACCGTGCTGAGCTGGATACAGTGTTGCACGAGGATGACCGTGTCGAAATTTACCGGCCTTTACTTATGGATCCTAAGGCATCCAGGCAGCTTCAGGTAAAAAAAGATCGTAAGGGGAGGAAGCGAAGTTTTTATCCAGCGAAAGCTTAATATTTCAATAATCAAAATAGTGTAAATTATCTAATATTCAGAATAATTAGGAAATATATATTATGTCCAATTTCAATCAAGAACAAACATATATACTGCGTAATCTCATTTCTCAAGGATTTGAAGGTACATCATGTCGCATGAATACCGAAATACGCGATGGAATTAAAAACGCTATCGAACACAACGCTGACCCCGCCATTCTTAGTGAGAATGGAATGGAAAATACAGCGCTCGTTTGGGCTATTGTATGTGGAGAGCGTGATTTAGCCTCTTTTTTAATTGATCATCCTAATTCACAGGATTCATTAAATATGACAGGTGACTCGATGGCTTACAACACGCCTTTGATGCTTGCGTTTAAAAAAGGGTTCTATGAGCTTGCTTTCCAACTCATAAAAAAGGGAGTTGATCTTAATGCAAAAACTGATGAGGAGAATAAGCTTACATTACTACATTTGGCTATATTGACCCTCGGTGCTTCAATGAAGGTTGATGTGTCTGATAACGTTAATGAGCATAATTTCTTTAATCAAAAAAATGACGCGGACTTTACCCTTCAACAAGAACAAAACTTTATTTGCCAGTTAATTGAGGGCGGTGCGAACCTGGCTGCAAAAGATAAATTTGACAAGACTCCATTGGATTATTTATCACAACCACTTGATGAAGCAGAAATATATTTTTGTCATTCTAAGACAATGTCTTTTAATGAATATTGTAATTCTCTAATCAAGGATGGAATTTTCGTTGAAAACGCGGAAGTTGCTGAAATTAAAGCAAAATTGGATAATTTACATGAAGAAGAACGCAAAGTTGTTCGAAGTCTTATACAGTCTGGAATTAATACTCCTGAAAAGCTGGATGAAGTAAAGGATACACTCAGAAAAACTCTACCACAGATAGCGCAGAATTATCTCAATTATTGTAAGTCTTCTAATTGTTCTCGAACAGCAAAAGAGATCATTGTCGATCCGACAAACTCCTTTACATCCCTTTTAGAAATTAAAGAATCTGGCGAGTTTATCGCTACGGCTTGTCCAAAGGGCGGTGATAACAACATTACACTTGCTGTTGCAGGTCACCTTGATTTGCATAGAAAAAGTAATGAGGGCCATTTCCTTATTGAGCTTATTAAGTCTCGAGCCCTTTATTTAAGCACTCCTGGTCATCAAGTCTTCTGTAATAAAATAGATGATATGTTGCCTAAAGGTCCACAGCCAGGTAGTTAGCGTAGTCGATATTAAAGCGTAATACCGGGTGAAATAATCTTGCGGAGCTCGACCCTGGATTGCGTACCACCTTGCTTTATGGGCAAGGTGGGCTGACAGGAAAGAGAACTCGCAGGATACATTTCCTCTGAATTGCGCTGCGCTGCATTCGGGCTACGTTAAATGAAAATACAACGAAACCCCATTCAATAACATCTGCACGGCCACTACGGTTAAAAGCATACCCATCAACCGTTCCATCGCGATTATCGCTCGCTCCCCTAATATTCGATGAAGCTTAGCTGCAAAAACAAGTATAATAGTCGTGGTTAAGGTGGCTAAACTTAAGCCAAAAAAACAAGTCCACAAATTTTGTGGGTGCTGTGTTGAAAACAGCAGAACCATCGCCATGGTAGAGGGGCCAGCAACCATGGGAATGGCAAGAGGCACAATAAAGGGTTCAACAACCGGTTTATCAGTGATTTTTTCAAAATGCTCAGGCGGGAAAATCATTCGTAATGAAACTAAAAACAAAATGACGCCGCCTGCGATGTCAAGCGCGGGTGGGGTTATTTGAAGTTCTCTCATTATGGGTGAACCAAAAAACAAAAAAACAATCAAAATAACAAACGCAATTATACATTCACGAATAATAATTTTTACACGCCGATTATGTGGCGTGCCTTTAAGAAGCGCAAGAAATACTGGTATATTCCCGAGCGGATCCATCAATATGATAAAAATGAGGGTCAGTGAAAATAGTGACATGGCTTGTTTTCATTTTGCTTTGGGATACGGTAGTATATACCGTCCATCCTTGAATTGGAATGTTGCAACCTCAATGGAATTGTCTTAATTAAATGATGCTGAAATTCTTTTTTACATCCCGATATCGCATAGGGCAATTTTTTGTGAGTGCTATATTGATGTTGAGCCTCTTCGGCTGCACGAGTGTTGATACGCCTCCCAGTGAGCCGCAAAGCAGCCGTGCTCTGCAGGGCGTGTTTATTGGTGGTGCAGCTGGAGCTGCTATCGGTGCCGTTTCCACCGGTGTCACTATACCGGTTGCCGCTGCAATGGGCGGAATTGTAGGTGGCGCACTTGCTGCGTCAATGGTAGAAAAGAGAACGCCTGAAGAGCAATTGGCAGATAAACTACGTCGTGATAAAGTTCAAATTATTCGTGTTGGTGAAGATTATATGCTGGTCTTGCCAAGTGAAAATTATTTCTATGCAAATTCATCTCATTTTAATGAAAAAATGTACCCGGCTGTCGTTGATATAGCCCAGTATATTAACCAATATGATCTTGAAACCGTTAAAGTTGCAGGTTATACGGATAATCAAGGAAATGATTATCGCAATATAGCGATGTCAAGGGAGCAAGCACAGATTGTTTCATCCCTGCTATGGATGGACCACGTTCGACCTTCCTTTATGTATACGATAGGATACGGCTCTGCATACCCCATCGCAGATAATAGCGTAAAAGGGAGACAGGGTTTGAATAATCGTGTCCAAATTACGTTTAGACGCTTGACCGCTGAAAGCTAAAGCTTCAGGAACCATTGGTTTTTATCAGGAGTAAATTATGCCCAATCAACCGCCCAAAAAGCCGACAATTTCAACGGCAAGCGGAAAACCAGCCAAACCTGCAGACTCTATTGCTGCTGCGAGTAAGCAGCCGTTTATGGACAAGCAAACAAAAAAAGAAGCGGTCGAACTTGTTCGTTTACGTAATGACTTTTATCGTGACAACTACCGTCGTTTAATAGCCATCCTATTGTTGTTATTAGTATTTATGTTTGCAATGGTTTATTGGATTTATTATTTGACGTCACATCGTCCTTCACCCCGATATTTTGCAACTAACGCAGCGGGGGGCTTGATTCCACTCAAACCTTTATCCGAAAGCTCATTATCGGATATTGCGCTGCAAAATTGGACAGTTCGAGCCGCAACGACAACCTTTACTTTTAATTATGTCCAATTAAACCAACAATTGGAGAATGCAAAAGATACTTATTTTACGTCGGCAGGTGGGCAAGCCTTCATGACAACGTTAGTAAACTCGGGAGATCTAGATGCGGTTAATCAGGGCAAATTTATTGTGACCTCTGAACCAACCGGTGCTCCTGAAATTTTATCTCGAGGCATTATGGATGCTGGAAGTTACAAAGGACGCTTTGCTTGGGTCGTTCAAGTTCCATTACAAATTAATTACGAAAGTGTATTACAAAATATTTCCTCGCATCGTACCGTCAATGTTCAAATGACGGTTGTACGAACCTCGCCTCTTGTGGATAATTCAGCAACAAATATAGATAGTTTACAAGGCATCGGTATTAGCCAATTATTAGTTCAAAGTACAGCGAATGTTTTAATACCAACACCTGCGTCGCCGACGGCTCAAGCAAGTGGCCCTGTTGTAATGACGGCCATTGATCAAACCGTTGCAATCCATCCATCGCTCAGTATGGCTGTTTAGATAATGAGCGATGATTTTGACCGGAAAAATAGCCGATTAATGCGCCTGATTGCGGTGGTTGTATTTCTGAATATTATTGTCATTTGCATCGCTTTTTACGTGCAAACACATTTAAAGGACCCGCCTTATTATCAAATTTGGCGGCAGACAAATGGAAAACTGGCTGGGCAAACAATGCCTCCGTTAGCCGGGCCCATTATTAATCAGCAGTCCTTGTTACACTGGTGTGAAAATGCAGCTTCGGCGATTTATACCTATGATCAAGCGCATTACCAAGAGCAGATACAGGATGCGATAAATA
>JAIELR010000207.1 GCA_019752835.1 Gammaproteobacteria bacterium
TAATTGCATACAGCCCTAATTATGGTCTGAGGAAGTGCTGTACGCAAAGCTTGCAGGAATACTTTAACTCCTGCGAAGTGGAGTTGATAGAAAGCCTCAACTGCATCAGCATCAGCAAAACCTGCAGGCTCCTGGCCATAAGAGGATTCTGGAACGCCGACTATGTGGATCCTTGGATTATTTTTATACCTCCGGCCAATCTCATTAGCCAATGCAGTGAGTCTGGCTTGCACATTAACATTGTCAAATCTCAGAACTCTACCCGCCACGAAGCCTGGGGTTGCTGGATAGTCAGCCTGTCCTCCACTGTAGGTGGCTCCACCAGGATCACCGGTTGGATTATTAGTAGCATGATATGGCAGCATATAGTTTGGGACTATATTCCAATTCTGGTGGAAGAGTTTTGTGTTAATTAAAACACTGATATCTTTCGGGCCTCCATCAGCTTCAGAAAAATTAGTGTCATCAAGCCATTGATCTAATTTATCCCAATCGCCCCCCACATAGTTACCCAAACCAAATTCCAGCTGCGACCAGCCTACCCTGAGCTGAACTATTCGTACTTTCTTGCTAGATTTTAGTCTGTTTAGGATATCTGGATCCCACTCTTTCCTAGTTATTCCTGGGCTTGCTGGCAGTGATGGATCCCCCGTCTCGCTATCTCTAGCAAAGGCAAAACCAACTCCGCGCCTGAATCTAATTTTGCCCCCTGGTGACTTACCTTTTATTACGCGCATGATTTATCTCCACCACTCAACTTCAATTGCTACCAATTCCATGACTATATCCGCTGCATTACTACTTTCTAGGCAGATGAGTATGTCTGTATTAGCAGAACCATTTGATACAGCATAAACACCGTAAACATCACCGCTGATGCCATATGCCCACCCATCGTTATCTTCTATAGGGCCAGTGGTTACATTCACGCTTGTGGATCCGGCGTTCATAATTCCGCAACGATGGTGGAAGGGTGATGCTAGCGAGCTAGTGCTGGTATCACCGATCAAGAATGACGAGGCTATATCGCATCCAGCCGCACCATAACGGACACGCAACTTATGCTGGTTTAAATTCTTCGTGTTCTGTCCAGTGGAGATTACTTCGAACCCGCCGTTGATTGATAAAGGAGGGGCAGATATCCTCTTTATTATTATTGGACTAGAAGTTCCTGCTGTCGCAAACACCGGTGTTCGAAGCCCTGCAACATGGGGATGTTTAAGCGTAATCCCGTAACCATTAGCAGCTACATTATCTATCTGCACCAATCCTGGGGTCCAATCTACGGTTCCAGCCCCCTTGCTACCTATGACGTACACGTAAGATCCCCCTAATGCACCGCCTCCTGTAACTTGTGTTGCTTGAGTAAGTCCATGCAAGTTGGTTGTGGGGTTAGATTCCACCAGAACTTTGCTTCCTGATGGTGATCCAGCGGGAGTCAAAGTAAAACCTCCGGCATCCCAAGTATCTGCTGGCCAGGTAACTCTGAGCCTGGGGACTTCTTTGTAAAGTGGCGGCCTTCCTAGAGTGCGCCAATCGGAGTTCATCCTGAACAGCGTGACTGGAAAGTAGTTTGATACGTTGTCGCCGGGATTTTTAACGATTAAGCTTTGATCATCATAATCAGCACCGGTTAGCAATAAGGCATCGAGCATCGTGTCTACAAAACCTTCAGCTATGGAGTCACCTGCCTGAGTTTTAAAGAGTCCTGTAACTGGATCGATCACCACGGCGTTGCTAGGCATAGTACCAATCATCGACACACCAGCGGGCCAAACACCACCGGCTTTAGGCCCGTAAATGAAGTTGGTTGTAGTTCTTATGTAAAAATTACCATTCACGCCCTCAGTTGTCGGAGCAGCCGTTCCGTACAGAACCGTATTACCGTCAGCGCCTTGAGTGCCAGACAAATAAACCGGATCATTATTTTTATCAACCAGAACATCGTCGATAAGACGAATCACGTCATTTTCCTTCATTCTCGAAAGAATTTCGGCTTTGCTAACTTGCCCGCTTCCAGGAGGAGTCCTGCTACTTTTAAGTATAGACGGAGAAATATTGAGTTTTTTGGTTGCGGTTCTCTTTTGCGTGTTATTAACTGGCATTTTATTTCCTATCTTTATTGAGGAGTCAATTCAGGCGCGCTCAGATTGCGGTTTTCATTCCAGGCAATCGAGCCGAACATGCGGAGCATTGCCCAACTCAGATAACCGGTTATCTGCATTTCATTGACATGCAGGCCGACATCGAGAAAGGTTTTATCCCAAAACTCACGGCCTTGATTCAAGTGGTATTTGTAGCGATTACCTTTGCGATCGATTGCCCACAGATAGTTGTATCTGTAACCGTAGTCGTGAATTATTCCCTGGATTAGAAGAATCCCTACGGGGTCAAGCAGGCCCCACATAAACTTAGGGGTGCTGGCGCCATCCATAATGAAGCCTTTGGGTATTACGATCATCGTGCCGCATGGCATAATGAAAACCCAATCTTCAGCTAACTCCCAATTGCGAGCGCAGGTAAGCAGAATCCAGACTTTCTGCCAGAACGTTTTACCTTTCGTGCAGATTGGAACTGGTTTAAGTAGTGGCATTAGCATGTTTACTATCCTCCTTTTGCTCGACAGTTTTCGGAACCAGATAACCTATGCCAGCCCCCGCAACGAATATATTGAAACCGGTTAAGGTATCCAGGTAATCAAGGCCACCCGCCCCGATGCAAAGCATGACTAATGTTGTCAGCGCTTTAACCACAGCCTTCTTGTCTCCAAATAGGTAAGTTCCGAGGGTTATCGAGTAATCATTGCTGTTCGCCCATTTGCTGATATATGCGTAGAGCATTCCTAGAATCGCAGCGAAGCCAAACATGGCAATTTTTATGGCTTCCTGGGTATCGATGTACTCGCTCATAATGGCAATGCCCTAGCTATTCCAGCCAGAACCTTGGCGAGAGAAACCGCGTTCTTTATTGCACCATCCCATTTTTCGAGAGAGGCTAATTTTTCAGCGGAATCATTAAAATGCTTGGCCGCTTGCTGGTATCGAAGAAGATTCTTCTTTCGCTCAGGATCGTATTCTTGCCAATGGTTCGAGACGATATTGTCAACAGCGCGGTACTGTTCTTTTAGTGCAGAGAATTCGGCCAAGAACTGCACGCGATCACCGATCACATCCTCATGCTTCCATTTTTCAACAAATGCCGTGTATGCATTCAGCGCGTGATTCAATACCGTGGCTTCAGTATCGGTGAGAGATACTGACTTGATAACGCTCAACACCTGCCCGGATTCAATGTCCTTGTCGGTTGCGACAAAGTTCTTGATCTGAGCGCATGCAGTTAACGAGAGTACGAAAAGCAGCGTAATAAGAATCGTTTTTTTCATTGCCGAAACCCCCCTTTTAATAAAACATTTAATGTGCTTACTCATATTTTAAAAATCTTCAAAATTAGGTCAGCAAACCCGGTAACTTTCCCGGCTGCGAACAAGACTCCGATGAGCACGACATAACCGATAATTTTTGCAAAGATATCAAGCCACTTGCGCGTAGTCATTGCTTCAACTCGATTTGATAGAAGCTCATCAGCACTATTTCTGGCTACCGCTTCCAGTTGCTTTAGCCTTGCTTCAAGCATGGATATCTTCGCTTGTTGTTCGCCTATTTCATGTGTGTGAGGACATTCGGCCATAATCAGCTCCTTATGCTTTTGAGGCTGCTATAAAAATATCGTCGACTTGCGTTTCTGTTAATCCGAATTCGGCGGATAGGCCAGTAATCAATGGATGCTGCCTATAAAATTCCTGAGAATCTTTCCAGTAAACCTGGACCGCATTTGATTGCGTTGCCACGAATTCGTCAGCCGTTACAAGCATTCCGATTTGAAGCAGAGCGAGGCGTAGCTGTCGTCTAGTTACCGCTACCGGCACTTCCGATTTTCTAACCTGCTCAATATGATCTTGACCAACCGAATTGCTTTCCCACGCACCATCAACATAAGTCCACCCACCGCCGATAAACTGCTGAGGAATATCATCCACCGTTTCGAGTATTAAGCTGGCGCGGTCTATGTTTCTGGATTGCCAGCCTGGGCCACGGCATCCATCTTGATCGAGCACCAAATCACCCCCGGCAAAAAGCACCACGTTGTCAGATAATCTCTTTATGATTTTCATTTTTAGGCGGCCAGCTCTATGGTTTTTGCGCTCAAATAATTCGACGAGTTTCTGCAAACCTGCATCACATGAGTGCTGTCAAGCGCATCACAATCCAAGGATGCGACTCCTGACTCAAGTTTTTCTGCTACAACACCAGCAATGATCTGGTCATCATCAGTAACTTTGATTGTTAATGAGTCCACTCCAAGACTTCCTGAGCCAGTCCAAGTGGCGTAAACAGTGTTTGCGTCAAGCTTTGCTGCACTGATATCAGCCGAAGAAATTAGCCCGACTCTTAATAGCTTGCTTCTCAAGACAACCGGGGTTGTTCCAGATATATCAATTAGCGATAACATCATGTCGGCATAGGTTCTGTCGGCCCCCTGTGCTAACAGAGCTCTGCTTGAATTCAGTATCACAAGTCCAAATAAAGCCCCGTAAGAAGTCCCTGACGCAGAAACCGACAGAACGCTGCCAGTTGGCGCAGGCACGGTTCCGGTAATTGACTGAAGCCTAAGTTTGATCTTGCTGTCAGAATTGCCTCTGAATGCAACGAGCGCTTTGGATGAACTTATCTTCTTTGCTCTAAAGAAAGAGAACATTGATGTGGTTGAGTCGGCCACCACCTCGGCATTCGCAGTAATAGCGCTTGACGATATACTGAGTATTCTCTCGCGCGGTGTGCTAGCTGAGGCTGATTGATATACGCACAGCAATTGCGTTGATGAAATAGCCTCTATCGCGGTGCCCGTTCCGGTAGTTGATGAATCTATCGTTGCTACAGCGCCGGGCGTAGGTGTGTTTCCTGAGATATCCAAAACATAACCTTTGGTCACTCCGGTTGAGGTTTTATAGACGACCGTGGCTTGTGAGCTTGTTTGCGCAGCAATGCTTATGTCTAATGAGGATTCGGCGTTGACAGCAAAAACGGAGCCAGAAGAAGATCCGTAATTCAGCACAACAACATTTAAGTAGGTTGTTGAATTATTTCTGAATGCGCATATCGCTTGCGTTGATGTCAGCATGGCGGCAGCAATGTAATTTGAACTTACGGCATTCAACACTTCAGCCGTATTGCCACCGTAAATCTGATCCACATCGCTTCCGCTGACTTGCCATACACCGGCAGCACTGCCAATATTTGAGCAATGAACAGCAATTACTTGGCCGGGATTCACGTAGCACAGGAAACCCCCACCGTTTTTATGCAACGCGAAACGATACGTTCCAGCGTTATAGCATACGAATATCTCGGAGCCTTTTTGCAGCGTGGTCGCAGATGGCAGCGTGGTTTTCTTCGCTGGTGCAGTCATGCTGATAATCTGCAATCGATCACTGCCTGAAGTTAGCGTGATGTCGGTTGCGCTACTGGTTGTTGCTGCACCCCCGGCACTTGTGCTGGTTCTGAGCCTCCAATTAGTAGGGTCCAATGCCGGGTCAGTTGTCCTAGATCCTGTGTTTATGCAACGGTAATCCAGGTAATCGGTAGGAGACCAGGCAACGTCACCAGCCGTATACGATCCGGAGACCCACATGCTGTTGGAGATTGCTGAAACTGCGGATTCTGCCCTTGCAGCATCCGCGCTCACCTGATCGACGGCATTCGAGAATTCATCCCAAAAAGTTTCTAAAAACCAAGTTATAAATGCATCGAACAGATTGGAGAATGTAAACCTGTTATTTCTTTGAGGCTTACCGCCTGTGTATGGGGTCATATTTTTATATCAATCCTTTCACGGAAACGTTCATTACACATTCCGAGTAATTATCAGGAACCATCTCACCGCTAACTAAGCCAAAAGTTCTTAGCCAAGCGTAATCATCAAAAGTAGTCGCTACGCAGACAACAGGCACATCAAGAACCGCGTTGAGGATACTCATTGCTGTGTTCGCGTAGCTCGGCTCAAGAATTACTTGATATTTCCCATCGGTAGCCTTTTTCCTCCGCTTAATTTCGTTATTCCCGAAGTCATCTATTTTTATGTAGCTGTATGATTTCGGAGTTGCCGAAGCGTTATATTGCAATGTGCCAAGTGGACGCAGATCGCCGACCTGAAACATTCCACACTCGACATTGCCGGAAGCTATTTCTAGCGTGAAAGTTATCTCGCCGTTGTAGTAGGGTGGAATGTCGTCAAGGATTAGGTCCGGCTGTTGTGTAAATGGCGAGAACCCGTATTCGTAGTAATCTGGCGGGTATGAATTCTCAAGCTGCATTGTTTCGCTATATACAACCGATCCACCAGGAGCATCTTTCATCGTTATGGTTGCGGTGTCGGCAATCAAACCGCCTGCATATAACGAATTGATAAAACCCGGTTTGAGTACGATGGTCAAAGACGATGCTTTCGTGGTTGCAGAAGTCTTTTCTCCATCAAACATTTTCCAGGCATTGGTAGAGTCAACTTGAGTCCACCATTTTGTTGATCCGGTACGGTTATTGATATCCGTAGGGTCTTTGTCGAGATTGCCGGCCTTTGCGCTCTCATAAATCTTGTGGGTTATGGTGCTTATCACTCGCTCCCCTAGCGCATAGGTTGTTCCAGGGTCATGTTCTGGATAATCAGTTTCCACAACATCGGTCGATGTCAGAACGGAATCGGTGATTTCTACCGGAACAAGTACGCTGAGTGTGGAATCGGCCATTATGCTGCCTCCATTGCTTCAGTTAGGAAGGCAGTTCCACCGCCTGAGACTTGATCAAGTATTTCCGCAGCACTGCCGGTATTCCCTGCAATGAGCGCCAAAGCAGCGCTTAATTCTTCGCGCATCTGTTTAATTTCGGAAGTAATAGCGTCTTGCTGGCCAGAGGTGAGCACTTGCTCATCTTTGTGAATCAAGGCCAAACCTGTTTTGGGCACATAACCTCCAACATCAAACGATGCGAGCCCTTTGCTCATCAGGTATTGAGTAACTTGCGCGTCAGTGAACGCTCCGGAAGCCACGATGTCGGCTTGAGAAACGCCGTATTGTTTGGCGGCTGCGTAAATCTGGTCAGGCGTGTGTGTTGCTGAAAAATCACGGATATCTTTGAATGACACGCCGGAAGTCGTTACGCCAGCTGTTTGGCCGCCTGCCGCAAAACTCGCGGTATTAAAGCCCTTCAATGCATCAGCGAGTGACAGAACGCTGGTGTTAATACCATTCAGCGCATCGATCTGAGATTGACCTTGTGTCAAAATAGAATCTAGTCTGGCAATTTCATTATCGAAACCAGCTTGCAATCGGTCGCGGTTTGCTTCGAGTGCGGCAAGGCTGCGTTCCTCAAGAGTTAACTGGCTTCCGGTTGTCGATTTCAATTGATCGATCAAGTCAACCGACTGCGCTTGTGATCTTTGGAATTCAGCCAGAGTTGCGAAATTACTTGAATCCTGGTTTGACAGGGTATCAAGTGATTGCTTGAGAGATTCGGCATCAGGAACGTTGCCAGCAGCAACACTCGATATTGCCGCCCGGATTTGAACACGCGCATTACTCAGGCTTTGCGGATTAATCGTATCTGTGGTTGATTTGAGCGCGGCAGACAGTGAAGTCAATTTGCTGATTGAATCATTCACACCTTGAATTCTGGAATTAACCGTTGCAAGGTCAGTGTTAAATTTGTCCGTGATTTTTCTGCGGTCAGCTTCAACTGATTTCTGCAGGCTTGAGAATGCATCGCCTACGGAAGTTTTGAGAGAGTTTTCCGTCGATGTCTTTGCAGCATCGGCGCTATTCCTAACAGCGATAAATGCTGGAGCAAGTTTAAGTAGTGCGTTCCTGGTCTCGTTTGACAAACCAACATCTTGTACAAGCGCCCTGAATTGATCCCTCGTTATATCAGCAGATAAACCCAAGGATTTTAGTGTTTGCGAAACGCCGTCTACAACCGGCGCGATTCTTTCGGCATCGGTCAAGAAGTTTTGCGCGAAGAACGTTGTTTGGGCGGCCAAGGCTTCAACACCTCCGGACATTTCCACGAATGCGGTCCGGGCCTCAATGCTCATTGATTTGGCAAGCTGTTTCGCGTAATCGAGCGATGCCCCCAAGTTCACTGCGCCACTGGATAAAGATTCAAATTCGGTATTCAGCCGAGTAAACGTATCGAAGGATTTTTCGCCAACTTTTCGGAATTCATCAATGCTTGGCAGAACGTTTTTTGCCAAGCTATTGCCAATACCTGAGAGCATTTCAGTAATAGCTTCTTCAGTTAACTGCTTGCCTTTTTCAGACTTGATCTGCAGTTGCTGAGTAAAATTATCAACCAGGTCAGTGCTTAAGCCTAGATTTTCAGCAAATCCATGAGCAGATCTATAGAAGCCAGTGATCGCTGCATCGAATGTTTTTTGTTGGTCATCGCTCAGTTGTTCGGTAACAGATCTGTGTTTGTTCTTAACAAGGAGACCTCCTTTTGCCCGGAATACATTGGTTATGTCACCATCAAAACCGTCAGAACTAACCTCACCTTGCAAAGATTGCTGCCGGAATTTCAGCGGACCGTGACCAAACAAGCCAGCCAAGAACCCACCGATTACCGGGATCATTTCAGCACCGCCAAGCGTTTTATTTCCGCCGAATAATCTCCCGGCGATATCCACCGCGATTAGTGGTCCAGCTATTGCTGCCATCGAAGCCCCAAGCCCTGCGGTAATACCAAACTCTGCCCCAGTTCCTAGCGCTGTTCCGGCGCCGCCCAAGAAATTGGCCCCGCCAGCGCCGAACACTCCAGCCGATGCCGCTCCACTAGCACCAGCCCCGAATGAAGAAAACCCTAGAGCTGAAGCTCCACGGCCAAGCAAAGAACCAACACCGCCCCTAAGCGATGTGAATATATTTGAGCCAGCACTCAGAACATCGCCAAATCCAAATCCAGCAGAACTTGTTGTTCCAGTGCCGCCGATACCGCCTCCGAATAACTGACTCAGGCCGATACTGTTGGATATCTTCATGGCAGCGAACTCTGCAACCATCCTGCGCACGGCATTTGCAACACCTTGGACCATTCCTTCTAACCCATCGTCAAAAGGATCGAACAGGAAATTAGCCAGCGAGGTTTGAATATTTCTCGATGCTTGTATAGCGTATTGGTTTAAGGAATCAAATGTGCTTTGTCCGGTTTTATTAACACCAATAAACTCATCGTTCGCTTTTTTGAGCGCACGGTTATATGTTTCCTGGCTGATAGCCGCGCCGTTGGTTAAGTTCTTCAGCCGATCAAGTTCGCTAACCGTGTCGGCAAATTTCTCTTGGTCAGTTTTTACGCTATCAGTTACCTGCTTGTATTTATTCAGGTCAGACGTGATCTGATTAACCTGAATGCTTTGTTGGTTTAATCGGTTATTCTCTTGCTCAAGCGCATCAATGAAAGGCGCGGCCGCTTTCGTGGCGCCTAGCTTTGCGGCTTCCATCCGCTTTATTGCGAATTCGTTTAACCCGATAGAATCAACTTCGGTCTGCAGTGACTGGACAAATCTGTTTCTCGCGTCAACATCTTTTTTTGCTTCTTCGGTATTTTTGGCGAGCTCAACGGTATTCGCTTTTAGTGATATCGTTTCTCTGTCTGACGCTTTGGTTAGTAGATCCCTCTCAATGATCTGAGACTCAACCAGGTCGCGCATTTTTGACATGCTTCCGATAGCATCATCAAAGTCTTTGTTGAAATCGCCTTGGATCTTGAATGCGGTATTGAAATCGAATTTTGAGATCGCCACTGCTTGGGCGGCCATGGCGCCGATTGCCTTGCCAGTGATATCGAATACGATACCAACAGACCGAACGGAATCAGCGGCAAATGCTGCAATTCTGGCGATGGAGTCGCCCCATGCTTTAAGTCGACCGGCCTCAGTTAGGTTATCAACGCTTGCGTCAGCTTCTTTTAGAGCATTTGTGTATGCCGTTACAGCCAGAATTGACGTCTGATCGAATAAGCCGCCAACTTTTACTTTAAGGTCCTCAACAATCCGCTCGGTTGAGCGCATTTGTTTTCCGGCATTGGCCATCGCGCCTTCGTACACCCCGGAGATTTTTGCCGCTTCGCCCAAAACCACGTTGAGCCTCGCTTGAAGCTTTTCGTTTTCTGAGAGCGCATTTTGGCTTACCCCCATTTCCTTTGCTAATTTTGCATAGGATTGCTCGAAACTAACGTTAATGCCGATACCGCGCAGCACCTCAACTTGCGCAGAAGTGATACCGAATACCAGCCGGTCAAGCGCTTGGGATGAATTGATCTGACCGATAACGGCGGCATCTTGGGCAAGTCTTGCCAATTGCGTGGCTTTGGATAGATCGATCTGAGACTGAATCATCCGAGTGACAATCTGGCGTGACTCGATCATGGAAATACCTTGCTTCCTGACCGCTTCGGTTGTCGCATCAACGGATGTTTTTGTTAATCCGGCGTTACGACCAACCACATCAAGAACAATACCAAGTTCGCTGTAACGCTGTGAGAGCGTAGCTGCCTCGGTTATTAATGTCGTGAGCTTTATTGTCGCAAGAATGCCGCCTAGCGCTTTCAAGGAACCGAAGAATATATCAGCCGCTCTCGCACCACTTCCGAGAGAGGAATTAAGTTGATTGACTGGCTGAACGCCACGTTGAGCGCTATCGGCAATGTCATCAAGAGAGCGTTTGACGGTTCTGCCGCCGCTCTCATTGATAACTATGTCAATTTTTTCTGTGATATCGCCCATTTGTGCGCTCTATTTCTCGAGTACGGAAACGCCGGATTCAGTTGAAACACCGTCTGTTATTGCTTGCTGAATGAATCCAGGGCTTGCTTGTGGCGAATACCCTCTATTCAAATCATCGATGTACGGTATGTTTATGTTTATGTGAATTTCTTCGCCGAGCTCGCGGTCTCTCAAAGCAGATTCAGCTTGATCAATTGCTGCCTGAGTATTTGCCCCGGAAGTGCTGCCTTTTGAGCCGGGAACATAAGCCTGCGAGGTTTGGATAAAAGAGGGTTCGCCCACTGTCACAACCACTGCGGAGCGTGCGCGCCCGGTATCAACTGGCATAGCCTTGACGATCAAAGTATCAATGGCGCGCGCTACGCCCTTGGTTTTCTTATTGAGATTCACGGAAATCGTTTCTCCGTGTTCTCTCAATCGCTTTGATAAATCACCGAGTCCGGCCATTTCATTTTTTCCTTTTTTCTTCTGCCCACTTTTGATACACAGAGTCAAGAGCGTTAATGTGGTATTCCATGTCGTCGCGTTGCTCTTGATCGTGGATCCCCAATCTGTCGCAGTAGTCCATGATCATCATCCAAGGAATATGCCCAATACCGCCAAAACTGCCTGTCCTACTTGTGTCCAATCGATTGAAGGCAATGAAAAACATTTGCAAACCAGGCAATAAAATTGGCGCGTCTCTTATTGCCTTTGGTAATTCATTGCCCTCGCTTACCGCCTGCTTGATAATTTCCTTTTCAGTTTTGCCCTGCTTCAGCGTGTAAAGCAGGACCTCTGCTAGTTTTTTGCGTCTGCTTCCCGGTCTGCGGTCCGAAACAATTGCATTTTGTTGGTTTGAATCTGAAAATCAGTGAACAGGTCAGGCAAATCAGCGAACGCATTAATCACGTTTTCTTCGGTGTATGGCAGGATTGATCCGTCAGGACCTTCTATCCCTTGCTTCCATTTACCTTTTTCATCCACAACTTCCCAATTCAGAACAACCGCTTTTGCGTAGAGTTGGCGATTAATTTCACGCTCTTTTTCAACCGGCAAAATTTCTTGCTCGATCAACCTCCGAACAGGCTTGGTCAGCATTTCATGAGTGCGCACGAATTTGCTGTTTGAACTACCGGCGCGTGCTCCGGTTATGCGGAATGTGCCGTAATAGAATTTATAACGGAGGGCAGAAAAAAACCCGAAAAAACAGATT
>JAIELR010000167.1 GCA_019752835.1 Gammaproteobacteria bacterium
ATACTTGCTGTTTAGATACCCAGTAATAGTGTTGATTACAATAGTAAGTTGTGGTTCTGATAAGGGATCAAGTGGTGAGTTAGCTTGTTCGCGCCAAGCTCGAAGGTTCTCATGCAATGATTGTAGTTTAGGCGGTATCCCCTTATTTGGAATAGCGTTTATGCCTAACTTTCTTTCTATACTTGTCATATACGCTGGGATGTCAAAACCGATTGCATGTGCTTTAAATAAGAAAAAGTGGAGTTCTTCCAGAGAAAGCGCATTTTCTGGAATTTGTGATTCAATATTAAGATATGAATTCATATCCGTTATAAATGTATCAAATGCAGTTGTTTTTTTGAGTAGGTTTATCTTTAAAAAAGCAACTATTTCATTATATAACTTAACTTGTATTTTCATTGGAAAAATTGCATGGAGGTTATGATTTGCGCCAACTATCGTTTCGAGACGGTTACATAATTCTATATAGGCAGTTGAATTGTTAATAGGTAATGCTTTTGCTATGAAACTCAAACTAGAACTCTTAGGAGGAGACGCAGGTTTTTCTAAACTTGCTTTGAATGCATTCATGATGGAATCAAATGATTCTTTTGTTAGAGCCTTATTCCCTATAAGCATAGTTTGGTTTTGAGTTACAGGTAACTCTTGGTGGGATGGATAATAATTTGTATCAATCTCTTGTGCTTGAAATTCATAGTCATCAATCTCATTCGTTGCAAATGCATAGTTATCAACTACGATAGGTTTTTGATCATATATCGAATTCAATTTTGCATTGATTTTGTCAGTGAACTGAGATTGTAATTGGAAAATCATGGTTTCCTTGAAAATGTCACAGTTTAAAATGTTCTCTGGTAAACCTACTTCATAACCAAAAAATGACAGTAATTGTTGAATATCTTGACCTATAACAGAGGCATCAATAGATTTTTTTAACTCCTGTAGCGAACTTTCATCAAGTTGATTAAAATATTCGTTGAATGAGTCTAACGCCAGTAGATCTTTGGTTTTTTTCTCCAACGTCGTTAAAGCGGTGGTGATGCTGTCTGATAATATTGCGATATAATCTCGGTAATTTTCATGAATATACACGAGCAATTCTAAATCAATTAACGATGAATTTAGAGGAACAAGTGTAGCTAGTTTGTCAAATATATTAGAGGATAATTTTTTCTTTGAGAGAAGTATTATTTCTTTAATTTTCGGAAAGGAGTTTCCTAAAAGGTGTCGATCATTTTTAGATTGTTGAGTGATAAATTCAATATAATGCTTTAGTGCTGCGTTAAGCGAATCTTTAGGTAGTGCGTCAATTTCTTGTGCAGATGTATTCTTAATATAATCGGGAATCAGCTCATCGAGTATGTCGTTGGGTAGCGTTTCAAATATATGTGTATTGATGATGTGCTCATCAAAATTTTCTTGAATAATGACATTATTATTAAATTCAGGGGCAGACTCATTTACTAAGAATGAATTATTATTATTCTGAGAAGGCTCATCATCAATGTAATTAGGGCCTAGTACACTCAGTATTTCATGAGGTAATCTCGCAAGCTGATTTGTATTGATATAAGCTACGTTTTCTGGCGTGAAGAGATCATCCTTTAAGGCGAGAAGCTGGGAGGCAAATTTCTCTACAGAATCAGGATTCATGGCTAAAAAATCTTTATATTCAAATTTTTTGCTAAAAATTTCAGCAAAAATACCTGGTGGAATACCCTCGACACGATTATCAAGTGCCGATATAGTAAAGTTCAATAGATTTAAAATCACATTCTCAAAACCAAATGCATTCTCAGAGTAATACAGCCTAAAATGTAGGTCGAGTAGCTCATCTAGTTTATTCAGGATCGCGGTATCTACATCAGAAAGTAGCTCAACCAAGGTATAATATTTCTCAGCTAATTTTTGTCTGACAGTTGGATTTAGATTTTCGTTAGATATGGTATTTAAAATTGTGGTAAGTAAGGGATGATCTTGTGTGTATGCCATCAGTATTTCCTCGTTTTAGTTTGAATAGTTAGTATACAGCGCAATTTGCGAACAGTATAGTGTGATATTTGGTTTTTTTTATATTACATAAATGGATACATACCCTAATGATGCTTTATACTATGAGCAACAAGAAAAAGAGAGCGCGATGCTCAGGCTATCATCAAGCAGAAACTGGTTGATGTCAGAGCCGAAGGTATTGTGGAGGGTAAAGCCTAAGGTAAAATGGAAGTGCGCAGTGGTATTATCGCAATGCTCCGGCGTAAAGGGCTCAGTGATGGGGAGATTGCCGCTCTCTTAGAGATTAATGTAGAAGACCTTACACTGCCCTGAAAGACGCCTTACCCAATTTATTAAAGTGTCGAATTATGTACCTTTAAAATGAAAAATTGCCAATTATCATTCAATTTAGTGTTTCAAAACTTGCGTAAAACACCCTTTTTAGGTATCCTATGAAAGTATTAACACAAAATGAGTGTCATGAAGGTAAACTATTTTATTAATCAATTGCGTAGTAAGGGACGATATTCATTCAGCCTCAATGAGGCCGTGCAGTATTTGAATCTGCCGAAAGTGTCGATTTTAAAAACATTGCAGAGAATGAAAAAACAGGGTTCAGTGGCCAGTGTTGCTAAAGGGTTTTATTTGGTTGTTCCACCTGAATATCAATCTTTTGGGTGTCTACCCGCAGATTTATTTATTTCCGACTTGATGCAGTTTTTACGATTGCCTTATTATGTGGGTTATTTAAGTGCAGCTCAATTATATGGCGCTGCTCATCAAAAACCTCAACGATTCCAGGTTGTTACACTCAAAAACAGACGACCAATTCGATGTGGTAGAATCGCCATTGAATTTATTGCCAATAAAAAAATGGAATCTCTGCCAACTCAAAAACTTAAAACAGCAACAGGTTATATCAATGTGGCTGAACCTGAGCTTCTTGCAGCTGATTTAATCAATGCCCCGCAGCATGCAGGGGGTATCAACAATGTGGCAACCATCCTCATGGAACTTGCTAACTCCTTTGACATTGCGCGATTCAAAAAACTTGCTGTCATCAACGCCGAGGTGTTTTGGATACAACGGCTAGGTTATTTATTTGATATATTGGAAATGGAGCGCCTGGCAGATGGCTTGGGTAAAATACTCGACAATAAAACGTATTATTGGTTAAAACTTGTTCCTGATAAAAAGTACCAAGCGCTTTCTCGCAATGCGAAATGGAAAATTATTGTTAACACAGACGTGGAGCCTGATGAATGATTCCCTTAGCTTATATTACTGAATGGCGAGAATTTGCACCATGGCCGGATGACTTTCAAGTTGAACAGGATTTAATTTTATCTAAAATTCTTATCGATATTTTTTCAAATCTCTTGCTTTCTAAAGAGCTAGCGTTTCGTGGTGGAACCGCATTACACAAATTATTTTTTTCGCCTGCCATGCGTTATAGCGAAGATATTGACTTGGTGCGCATAAAAACGGGTGAAATTAAGCCTATTATTGATCAATTACGCAGTGCTTTATCATGGCTGGGTGAGCCAAAAACAACCCGAAATACCGCAAGCTTCAAGTTATTGTATTTTTTCTCGCCTGAGAATTTTCCCACAATAAAACTCCGTATCAAGATTGAAATTAATACTCGTGAAAACTTTTCGGTTCTTGATTATTTTCAAAAACCCTTTCAACTTGAGTCTTCGTGGTTTGTAGGGAAAACAAATATTACCACGTATCAAATTGAAGAATTGCTTGCCACAAAACTACGTGCCTTATATCAACGAAAAAAAGGGCGTGATTTGTTCGATATTTGGTTAGCGCTCAGACAGGAAAAATTTGACATACACAAAATGATAAGCGTTTTTCAAACATATATGCAAAAAGAAAATAACAAGATTACACGCAACAATTTTGAAAAAAATATTGATGATAAACTGAGTGATCTTTCCTTCATAGGTGACATTGGCCCATTATTGGCAGTTGATTTAGAAAAACAGGACTCAACGTCTATTCTAACTGAGAAAGGGGATGTTCGTGTCACGGACGGCGGAGGGCCCATTTCAACAGAGGGCTGGGATTTATACGATGCAGCCAAAGAGCTTAAATCTAAAGTATTGTATTTATTAGATTGATATTAAACAACTCACTTAGCCGCTTATGCGCTCAACCTAGAACAAAATCCATGCTATAATTTATTTAATAATTAAATAAAATCGGTGGAAGGAAATTATGGAACAACATGCTGGTTACTATGATAAGTTAATTAGCGACATATTAAATCATCGTTGCGAAATCCATAATAGGGAATGTGAAAAAGATGGAACTTATGGGAGAAAAACTGATCTGATTGAAGGTAAATTCCCTATTAGAAAGCGGTATATTCGTGCGGGTGAATCTTTCCCTGATGATGAGGATTGGATAGAAATATCAGAAAATGAAGGTTAATAATGGTCAAACTGAAGTAAGGGATAATAACATGTTACCTACATTAACAAATAGTGAATTTAAGTCAAGATTCGTTTCTCAAATTAATGAGGTAGCAGAGAGTATTGTTGCGAAACATGGAATAAAAAATTATAAGACTAAAACTGAAAGCATTGATGTTAATGATAATCACAGTCAACAATTACTTTACATTGTTGATGGGGTTAAAGTGGAGGAATTAGTAGAGATGAATTTTCAACTATATCAATCCATTGCAGAGAATATTGACTTAACCAAAATACAGCAAAATTTTTCTGTATCATTTTGTGCGGCTGATTAATATGCCAATCTATGAAATAGATTTCTTAAATTTTGCAAAATATTTGATAAATACATCTACACCTTCTGAATTTGATTGCAGAAATGCAATTAGCAGAGCTTATTATTCTGTGTATCATGCAGCTTCTAATAAGCAACATTTTGCAAAGGGGCAATGTTTAAATTCAAGAGTAGGAGCTCACGAAAAACTTATTCAAAAATTTCTTAACCATATTGGAGGTAATCCAAATGACATATTGATTCGTGAGGTTGGTTTATCTTTAAGAAAATTAAAAAATGAAAGAGTTCAAAGTGATTATATACTTCATATGAATATGTGTGTAAATAGAGCTCAGGTTGATGTGTTGGAAGCTGAACAATTACTAAATAAAATAAATAATATTATATAATTTTAATTATGGAGTATATTTTATGGATAAGCTTAAAAATCAATTAAATGAATGTTTTTCTAAAATGAATAAAATTCATTACAATGGAAAATGCCTATATCCTAATTGTAACAATAACGCGATTCAATCACACAGTCAAACAAAATCCGTACTAAAAAATATATGCCAAGAAAGCCATGTTGTAGGATTTAATACAAATAAAATAAAGCTTAATAAGGGAGGTTTTTTTAAAAAATATGGTGTGAACATCGCTTCAACATTTGACGGGTTTTGTAGTACGCATGACAATAGTTGTTTTGATCTTATTGAACATTTTGAATTAAATGATATGAATGACGAGCAGGCATCATTATTTCTATATCGCAGTATCTGTTACGAATATGTACGCAAATTAACAACTCTTAAAAGAAATATGTTTTTATTGAATTTTTTGAAGAAAAACGAATATTCCACGGAAAAAATCGAGTTACTTGAAAATTTTTCAAGGGGGATAAGCTTTTTCATTGATAATGAGTTACCCTTTTACAAAAAACAAATCGAAGAAATATTAATAAATAAATCATACTCAAATATTTCTTATTTGTTTAAAGTAATACATAAAAAAATACCAATATCAATCTCTACATTAATTAACCCAAACTTCAATGAACATTCTGTCAAAATAGGAAATATTCAACCAATATTTAGTTTGAATATTATTCCTTATGAAAAACATGGATTGGTTATAATTTCTTGGCATAATGATTTTAATGAAAAAATGCAACAAGTAAACCGAGAGTTTGACCAAAATTTTTCAAAATTAATAAATTATCTTTGTTTTTTAGAAAGTGAAGATTTTTATATATCGCCTAATTTTTATGAGAGTAACATAAAAAAAGAAAAAAAATATTTTTTAAATGCACTATTCAATCGATTTTCTGAGCCATATTTTGGCTACAATGAAACAAAGGAAATAATTAAATTTGATTAATTACTTAACTAACATAGTTTATGAGGAAAATTTCTTTTAGCGAATGGTTGGGTATGCAATTATTGACGACGCATGATAGTGTGGTCAATGCGACGTTGACGCAAATTGAATCGGATTTAGCGAGTACCCGCGACACGTTACCTTACCTTACCCACTCACCCGCTCAACCAAAAACACTCCCGGCAAATGCGTCAATTTATCCATAATTCGCTGTAAAAGCAGATGATCGCTGATTTCAATACTGAAATAGAGTGAAACATTTTGATGCGCTATGACGGTATTCAGTTTTAGCATCCGAATTTTTTCTGTGCTGAGTAGATTGCTAACATCCCTTAATAAGTCAGTATGATCATGGGCCTTCAATAAAATATCCACCGGATAATTTTCTTTTGAGCTGCCACTCCAGTCAACCTCAATCAAGCGGTCTTGTGCGGGGAGTTTGCTTAAATTAGTACAATCACCACGGTGTATTGTAATCCCACGTCCCCGGGTAATATAACCAATGACCGGATCACCAGGCACAGGCTTACAACATTTTGCCGTGATAGTCATGATGCCCGATACGCCTTGTACCGCAGCAGTACCCGCCGCATGTGAGTGCGTCGCATTTGATTTAAGCGGTACAACTGTTTCTTGTAGGCTAATAGCTTGCGGTGTTGGGGCGGCTAGAGCCTGTGCAAACTGCATAACTTGCGCTAAGCGAATGTCGCCACGACCAATGCTAAGGCAGAGATCGTCGGTGGTTTTACACTGAAGCTTGCGAGCCAGTTTATTGAGATCAAGCTGGCCTAAATGCTTATGTTTTAATTCTCGCTCAAGTGTTGCTCGACCCTCTTGAGTGTGTTGCTCGACATCCTGTTGTTTGAACCAATGGGCAATGCGAGTACGGGCTTTTTCCGTATGTATATAGCCCGCATTGATGTTCAGCCAATCACGACTGGGATTGGGATTTTTAGCCGTTAAAATCTCAATGCATTCACCGGTATTCAGCGGATAAGTTAAGGGCACGATACTGCCATTCACTTTGCCGCCACGGCATCGATGACCAATTTGACTATGGATATGATAGGCAAAATCAAGTGGCGTTGCGCCTTTGGGTAGGTCAACAATTTCACCTGCGGGGGTAAACACATAAACCCTATCATCAAACAAAGCGTGTATATCGGCATTACTGATGCCGGCTTCATGATTCGCTAAGTCACGTTGCCACTCGATGACTTGACGCAACCACGAAATTTTCTTTTCAAAATGCAGTTCTGTTTGAGCGCCTTCTTTGTATTTCCAGTGCGCGGCAACGCCTAATTCAGATTCTTCATGCATTTTGAAGGTGCGCAATTGAACTTCGATATTTTTATTGTCAGGCCCAATGACTGCGGTATGAATGGAGCGATAGCCATTCGCTTTAGGATGACTGATATAATCGTCAAATTCAGCAGGGATTTGTTGCCATAGTGAATGTACAGTGCTTAATCCTGTGTAACATTCTTCAACCGTATGGGTTAGAACGCGGATAGCAATTACATCATAAATATGCGAAAAATCGACTTCTTTGCGCTTCATTTTTCGATGTATGCTGTAAATATGTTTTGCGCGACCCATCATGTCAAAATTTTTTAAACCAGCTCTTTCAAGCATTTCTTTTAAGGTACAGACAACGCGTTCGACATATTGTTCTCTGTCAACACGGCGAGAGTCGAGTGATTTGGCAATTTCTTTGTAATTGGCTGGATTAAGATAACGAAAGGCGAGATCTTCTAGTTCCCATTTAAGTTGTCCTATCCCCAAACGATTGGCCAGTGGGGCGTAAATATTCATTACATCACGAGCAATTTGCTGCTGTTTTTCAACGGAGTCCGGTGGGTTTTGACGAATTAACCAGGTTTGTTCGGCTAATTTAATTAAAACAACGCGCACATCATCAATGATAGCCAGCATCATTTTACGCAAATTATCGAGGTTTTGACGCTTTTCTTTGGCATCAATAGAGGCTGTCACGTGTATGATATCCATGCGTAACATGCCAGCTATAAGCTTGGAAATCACGTCGCCAAGGGCTTCACTGACCTCTTCAAGCGATAATTGTTTCATTTGTACATAGCTAGATAAGAGTGCGGCGACGATGGTCTCAGGATCGGTTTGCAAATCGACTAAAATTTCTGCCATTGAGAGACTTTGTAAAAATAATTTATCATCTTGAATTTTCTGATGAGTATTTAAAAGAAAATGTATGCCTTTGCTTATCGATTCAACATAATGTGAGGGGAAATTGTGCGATAAGGTACTTAGCCATTGGTCGGTATTTATTTGGCCATTTTCTTGTAAAAAACCGCTTTCTTTGAGTTTGACCATTGTGCAACTCTCTTAATTTATTTGCATTCAAACAACGCAATAGACTCCACGTGCTCCGTATGTGGAAACATATCCATCACACCCGCTGCTTTCAAGCGATAACCTTGCTTTGCTAATATCCCAGCATCACGCGCTAGCGTTGCGGGATGGCAAGAAACATAAACAATGCGCTTTACATTGAGCGCGGCTATTTTGGTCACGATTTCTTCAGCGCCTGTGCGCGGCGGATCAATGAGTACTTTGTCATAAATAGGCTTAAACCAAGGCGCATGCGTAAAATCTTCCATTAAGTTAGTGCTATAAAAAGCAATATTTTCTAAGCCATTGTGAGCAGCATTTTCATACCCGCGTTTTACCATGCCAGCATCGACCTCTATGCCTGTTACATGTTGACAATGTTTTGCCATCGGTAAGGTAAAATTACCCAAACCACAGAAAAGATCGAGTACACGATCGGTCGCTTGCAAATCTAATAATGCCAAGGCTTGCGCGATCATTTTTTGATTGATATCCGCATTAACTTGGGTAAAATCGGTAGGATGAAAACGCATCTCTAGTTTTTCATCATCAATTTTATAGCTTAAACGCGAGACGCCATCGTCTGGCCAAATTTTATGAATGCTGTCTATGCCTGCAGGTTGTAAATACATCTCAAACCCATGGAGTTGTCCAAAGTCGCAGAGTTGTTTGTGTTCCGTTTCGTCCAAGGGCACCATATGCCGAATGATTAAGGCAAGTGCATCATCACCCGCTGCGACTTCAATTTGTGGAATATGATCATAATGGGTCAAACCACTGATGAGGGCCGCTAGATCTTCAATATGATGGCCCACGCGAGGATCAAGAACTTCACATTGTTTTATATCCGCTAACATGCGTCCATTAGCCATTTCACGAAAACCCACTAAAAGACGTTGTTTTTTTCGCACATAGCGCACGCCCAATCGTCCTTTACGACGATAACCCTCAGTAATACCGGTTAGCGGCGCAAGTATTTGTTCAGGCACAACTTGGCCAAAATGTTGGAATTGATTGAGTAAAATCGCTTGTTTATATTGTATTTGAAGGGTAGGGGACATATGTTGCAAACTGCAGCCACCACAGACGCCAAAGTGTTGACATGGGGGTGTTACGCGCTCAGGGCTAGCCTGGATCACCTCGACTAATTTAGCCTCATCAAATGAGGCGCGTTTATTCGTATATTGTGCTTTAACGGTTTCGCCGGGCAGGGCGCCATGAATGAAGGTTGTTTTTCCGTTTATGTGGGCGATGCCTCGACCTTCATGGCTTAGGTCAGTGATATTAGTTTCAAAAAAATTGCTCATTAAATTTGTTCACCTATCCAATTGTCTAAAAATTCATTTAAATGCGGTTTATTTGCTTCAAGTAAATGATCTTTGACGAGCTCTAGTTCCGCCTCGTAGGTCTCGGCATTTAATTTGCCGCGTATGAGTTCAAAGCGGAGAAAAACGAGGTATGTATTCAGCACATCGGTTTCGCAATAGTCGCGGATAGCCTCAAGTTCACCGGCAAAATACTGTTGCCATACTTGAGAGCCACTTTTACCCATTTTGCCGGGGAAACCCAACATTTTTGCAATATTATCAAGCGGGGCTGCGGCGCGCCCTTGATAGCCCGACAAAACATCCATTAAATCCAGATGTCGGTTATGGTAGCGATTCAAATAATTATTAAATCGGAAGGACTGATCGTGATCACCCGTTTCCCAATAACGGGGTGCCTGAATGCCGTGGAGTAGGGCACGGTAATGCAGAACGGGTAAATCAAAGCCACTGCCATTCCAGGAAACCAAGGTGGGGGTGAGTTTCTCAAGGCCATCAAAAAAGCGTTGAATAAGCTCGCTTTCGGGCGAGTTTGTTTCACCCAGCGACCAGACTTTGAATTTGTTTCGTGTGCTATCGGTTTGACGAATAACGGCCGAAATAGCCACAATGCGCTGCAGGTAGTGGGGCAAAAAGTCGTGATCAACCTCTTGACGGCGCATTTGCATCATCGCCATGGCCACCTCCTCATCACTTAAATCAGTGAGGGATAATAGCTTGCGGCCTGTTTCAACGTCAGGAATCGTTTCGATATCAAAAATTAGTATATTCATTTGCGTGACCTAAAGGATTTATGCAATTATACTTGTATTCTTCTTGTCTTACCATTAAAAGGAAAAAATGCTGCCATGAAATGGAAAATGATAGGTAACCTTGTTGGCGCGGTCTTGCTTATCGCCATATTGATTTTTTCAGCGTATACCCTTGTGCCTTTTGTGCGCTATTTATCGATCCCCATCACCGGTGGTACCAAAGCACCTGCATTTCAAGAAAGTCCTGAGACAGCCAAGATCAATACCGAAAATAAACAAAATTATTTTAATACCAAGGCCATGGGTAATGGGAAAACGATGGTGAGCAACATCAGTGAAGTGCCTAACCAGGGGGGATGGCTCAATACCGCACCACTGAATTTAAAGGTGTTGGCAGCTGAGGATAAGTTGCTCCTTATCAATTTTTGGTCCTCTACCGACTTGCGTTCTTATCGTTCAACGGTATTTATGGAGACATTGTGGCAACGTTATAAAAATTATGGCTTGGTGGTCATTGGTGTCGATGCACCAGAGTTTGATTTTGAAGAAAACCCGGTCAATGTTTTAAATGCTATACATGAGCAGGACATTACCTATCCCGTTGTAACGGATGCGAAAAAAGAAATTTGGAAAAAATTTGGCAATCATTTTGTATCGGCTCATTATTTGATAGATAGACGAGGGGAGGTTGTTTATAGCCATTTTGGTGAGCAAAATTATACTGAGGAAGAGCAACTCATCCGCCAACAATTAATGTCTTATGGTTGGCATTTACCGACCTACCCTCCATTACCTGCCTTGCTTCAACCTGATTTTAGAACACAACAAACACCCTCGCTTTACGTCGGGCCTGTTTTTATCCGCCGCGAACTGGGCGCAGATCCGCAACCTATTCGAGGCAGAACAGCGAATTATGCCTTCCCCAGTATTATATTGCCTGATCGTGTTTATCTTGCAGGCACATGGAAAGCTGACAGTGATTATTTGCAAGCCATGACACCTGCAAAAGTAACCGTGCGTTATACCGCCAGCACTGCGTATGTAGTGCTCGCTCAAGCCATACACCCTATCTGGGTTGAGGTGCAAATGGATAATGCCCCCGTTCCCGTCGCTATGCGTGGCAGCAGTATTGTGGAACGCAAGGGTAAAACCTATATGCAAGTCGTTCAACCGGGTTTATATTTTCCCCTGGCCGATAATGCGCCTTATGGGCAACATATTTTGACTTTGATTACCCCTGCTGGCTTGAATTTGTATGCGTTTAAGTTTGCGGTTTATCCAGCGCAGGGTTGAGGTGACAATGTTAACGT
>JAIELR010000162.1 GCA_019752835.1 Gammaproteobacteria bacterium
GGAATATCGCCGCGCTCAACCTGCAAACGCGCCAGCAGCATATTGAATGAAGCATCGTGCGGATCGCGCTTGATGCCTTTTAGCAGCACACGCTCGGCATCTTCAGTGCTGAGCTTGCCCAAGTCGAACAGAAGACGCCCGATATTGACGTCTCGTGCAGCACTTGCCGCAATTGGAGTTATGGGCTGAGTCGCGAGATTGTGATTCATGATATTCACTTTCACACTGATGATGACTGCATGCGCTTCGGCAATAATGCGGGAAAATTGAAGCGGTACCGTCTGACGGGTTTGCTCCGGATAACAGCGAAAACCGGAATCTCGATACCTTCGACTATGTCTTCGCGGCTGCGCACGCGGCGATCCATCGCTTCGGCCAGCATACCGAAGCCAATTGCTACCAGCCCCCCCAGAAACACCGACAACAGCACGTTGAGCACAACCCTTGGGCTTGATTGCTTAAGCGGCGCAATAGCCGGATTCAACACTGCAACATCTGACAGGTTGGCCTGTCCTTCCAGTCTGGTCTGGGTGTAACGCTGGTTGACGGCGTCAAGCGCACGATGCGCACTTTCAACATCGCGCTGCAGCACAGTCAACTGGTTGCGCGCTTGATTAAGCTCCAGAACACGTACTTTTTGCTTCGCCACCTGTGTGCGAAGATCCGATTCACGTTGACGCTGATTGTTGGCAGCACCTCCGACAGTTGCCGTGGTGCTGCGGATTTCTTCCTGCAACTGCGATTTTAGCTTGGACAGTTCTGCCTGCGCTGCCTGGTATTGGGGATGGTTTTTGTCCACACGCTGGGAGAGTTCCGCCAGTTTGGATTCAGCACGCGCAATATCGGTCCTGAGTCCTTGCACAAGCGGGCTGAATCTGACATCAGGAGACTCTGCCGCGTTGGCGCGCGTTCCGCTTTGCCGCGCAGAGGCCTCGATCGCCTGCGCTTGCGCCATTACAAGTTGTGCCGACAACTCATTAAGTCTGGCGTTTTCCAGATCCAGCCCCTCAACACCACTGGTCAGTCCTTTTTCTTGCTGGAATTTAGAAAGTTTGGCCTGCGCCTGTTCCAGATTGTCACGCAGCACCTTGGCCTGCGCACTGAGATAACCCGCCGCACTCTGTGATGGCTCTATCTTGAGTTGCAAGTTAAGTTGCTGGTAAGCCGCAGCGAAAGCATTGGCAATAGTGGCAGCAAACTCTGGGTCAGCGCCTTTGAAAGAGATTTCGATCACGCTGCTCTCACGTGACGGTTTTGCCTCGATATTTTTTAGCAGCAAATCAGCGAAAAAATCGCGGATATCACCCTTGCCACCCTCTTCCTGAAATTGCTGCTTAGCCCTGGAGCTTTGTGCAAACTTGAGTTCATCCACCACCCTGGCCGCTACGTTATGACTGGTGATGATATCCACCTGGGTCGCCATATAGCCGGGCATCAACTGGGCCGGAAGGGTTAGACCAGACACCGGATCCACCCCCTTGTAGTTCAAAACCAGAGAAGTAGTCGCAGTATATATCTTGGGCAATGCCAGATTGACGGCAAGCGTGCCGAGCACGATAACTGAAAAAGTAATCAGAACAATTCTGGCACGCGCACGAAGAATCAGCAGAAACTGGGAAAAATTCATGGTCAATCCTTAAAACAGACTTTCGCGCACAAAAAGCACGTCATCTTTAATGAGCAAATCGTCAGGCCTGGCTTCGATGGTCTCCAATACACCGTCCGCGCTGCGCCGCTTGATTCGCAGGCCACGCTCAGTGCCGCGTATCGTCAATCCGCCACCGACAGCCAAAGCCTGCGCCACCGTCATGTTGCGCTCTAACCGGAATTGTCCGGCGCGCTGAATTTCGCCATAAATGTAAAACATCGGCGCATGCGGCACATAAACAATGTCATCCGTATAGATTTTTATGTTGGCCCCTTTTCCCTTGCGCAACAAATCGGGCAGGTCATAATCATATTTTATGGTCTTACCTTCGGACTGGCTCAATATCGTCACGATGTCAGAGCCATTCAAACTGATGCCGCCAGCCAGTGCAAGCACCTCGACCAGAGTGCTGGTGCGTTCGAGCGGGTAACGACCGGGCTTTAACACATCGCCGAGTATCGATATTTGCTGGCTGGTGAACTGCAAGACAACGATATTGACCTGCGCATTTTTGACGAAGCCGCCCTCTTCCAGCATGGAGGATATTTTTTTCTCCGACTGCACCACAGATGACCCGCCGACTGCAACTTCGCCCAACAGCGGGAATGTCAGCTTACCGCCCTGAGTGACGCGGGTCTCGGTGCTAAGATCCGGGCTGCCATAAACTGTAATGCGCACTAGGTCACCCGGTCCCAGCAGATATTCGGCTTGCGCCAAAAAGGAAACCAGCAAACCAAAAGCCAGCAGGAATGTACGAATTAGCTTGTATTGCATTTTCATGTTGCTCATTTACAAAAGTTGGCAAGCTATGATAGAGATTTATTGTTACAGGATTACTACTCTTTTCTGACAATTTGGCGTCAGAAATCAGAACGAGAAGGACATATTCAGGTTAATGGTGTTATCAATATAAAGCTGCCTGGCGCCTCCGCTAAGCCGCCTGAAATGGCTGATCACCAGCGGATCAGTAGTAGGATCACTAGCAGACAACTGATTGGAGCTACGACGCTCATTCTGAACACTGGCAGAGATATTGACGGAGCGCATAGGCCGATAGTTGAGAGAAAGACTGGATGAGTCGATGGTGTCTTGCCGGACTGGGATAGACAAAGCCGGAAACAGTTTTACCACTGGATCACCCAGAAAATCACGCTCCAAGTGCTGCAATTTCGCCGAAACACTCAGCTTTCCTGTCGGGTTCCAGGTTGGCCCAAAACTGAAGCCCTTGCTCTGTGTATAACTGGTGGTGAGATTATCGTAGGCATCGATCTCGTCCCACGCGGTCAGATCAATCTGACCCTTGCCGCTAGCGAGCCATGTTAGCGTCCCGCGCATCGTTCTGCCGTTGAAATCGCGCTCTGTAAGTTGGTTGTGTGCCCTGTTCACCACACCTGCCTGACCGTTAACGCGAACGTGACCGCTATAGAGCCAATTAACAGTTGCAAACAACTGATCCTGCCTAAATCCATTGTCCATCGGAACACCAGAAAATGCTTCGAGAACCGGATACTTCTGCACTTGGCGGATACCCCGAATGCCAATTTCATTTCCATCGTGAGGAGTGAAATAGGCGCCGGCCATGTAGCTCATGAAATCGTTGCCATAGACTGAGTTACTCGTCACGCTATAGGTGGCATGGGTCACTGCGCCGTTGAGCCGCAAGCTGGGATTAACATGCCATGCGCCATCTATAAATTCATTCTGTTGCGTACTCAGATTCTTGGTCAGATGCTGCAACTCTGCAAAACTACCGAGAGACGTAGTCTTGTTATAGCCAATTCCTCCGATCAAACTATTGCCCAATTGCCAATTCCAGCGTGACTGCAGGTTTTTGGACTGATAGTTCAGCGAAGTAAAGCGGGTATATCGTGACTCGCTGGCAGATGCATCCAGTATCACTTCTTGTCTGCTCTGCTTCCAGTCAACCTTTACCCCCACCGTGCCTTGTTTAATTGTATCGGCCGCAGAAGGCTGCCCGGACGCAGCCATGGGATCAGCATCTTTGGAAAGGCGCAACAAATTGTCATCGTGCGTGATGGATGCATTGATATAGGGCTGCACGGTGTCTTCAGGTGCCGCCCAAAGCAAAGTTGGATTAAGCAAAACTGCCGGAATCAGCAGCGCAGGAATACTTGAAATGATGATACGAAGCCGCATGAAAATAGTCACCAGAAACTCCATTGACCGGTATGCAGCACCCATAGCCCAAGCATGCCGTTAGTAGTCGCATGCGCCAGAATCGGCGTCCACAAATTTTTGCTCTTCATATAGAGAGCGCCATAGACGAGCCCCGCAACAACACCTGCCAGCCATAAGGTATGTTCCATTCCGAACATCACCGAACTAATCAACAATGCTCTCATCCCAACCTGTGCAGGAGATACATCGATAAATTCCGGGTGAGCTATCCAGCGCAGCACAAATGAACGCCAGAACAGCTCTTCCATGACTGGCACAACCATGACAGCCCCCAGCAATCTGCACAGCGCCAGCGGCCAGTTAATATCGCCGGGCAAATTGCGCGGGTCGAAGCCTGCGGCGTGACCAAAACTCATCCAATCCTGGTTGAAACTAACCCAGAGCAGAAACACTCCGGCACCCGCAATGACACTCCACAGCGCCTCATGCAATCGCAGGTTGAACTTCGCAAGGTACTCGTAGCGCCGCCAGAGAAAAATCAGCAGCAACGCAACACACAAAATTTTGCATGGATAAATCAGACGGGCATCAAACGGGGCTGAGGCAGAAGAGCACTTGCCAACAGCACCTTCCAGCATAAGAAAGAACATATACAGGGCGAACGGAAGCACCATGGGCAACGCCGGGTGCTCGCGAAGCCGCATGCGTAATGAGTTCATACCGGAATAGTCTGCCTGATGCCGAAAAAACCAATGTCCTACTTCAAGCCGGACAACCCCTTTTCCACATGGCTATCTTTTGCAGCGTCAGCCTTGCCAAGCTCCGCCGCAGCATTCGCTGCCGGCGCCGCCTGTATAGCAGCGGGATCCTGCCTGGCCTTTCCAGCATCGGCATAAGCCCCCACATATTCGACCTTGGCCGTATCCCGCAGCTTATTCATTTCAGCCTCAAGCAGCGTCTTGCGTTTCTGCTCCAGCAAGAACTTGCCAATAACGGCCCTGGCCAGCTCTTCCGTCAACGGCTGATCCTTGTAATCCTGTAATTGCAGCACAGACAAACTATCGCCAGCCGGAATAATTGCCACCTCATTTTTCACCATCTTATAAAACTTCGGCAGCAAGGCTGTAGGCAACTCTTCTGCACCCTTGATCGCGGTAGCGGTCTTGAACTCAATATGTTCGTTATGCAACTTCGCGGCAAAATCTTCCATACTCTTTGTGCCAGACAGCAGCTGTTTGACTCTATCTACCTGCACCGTGCTGGCCATTGAAATTTCAGCAAACTTGTAAATGCGGTGATTGGCGAATAGCTCGGGTGACTTGACATAGTAATCATGAATCTCCGCGTCCGTCGGCTTGGTTAACTGCCCAACCAACTGTTCAAGAGAGGCTTGCGCCAGTATCTGGCGCCTGGAAGCTTCGATTGCCTGGAGCACATCAGGGTTGCGGTCGAGCTTTTTATCGACTGCCCGCTTTACCAGAAGCTGCTGGTCAACCAAGCCCTTTAGAATCTGTTTGCCGGCCTCATCTTCTTTCCCTTTTGGAATATTTCCGAGTCGAGCCATCGCATAATTGATCTGATGAACGGAAATTTCATCACCATTCACCTTGGCAGCCACCTGAGAACCCCCTTCCTTCTTGCTGCCGCAGGCTGTCAGAAGAACAGAGGAAAGAAGCACCACCAATATAACCCGGCCACAATTCATCACATTATTTCCTATCGTCGTCGTGAAATATCATTAAGGCCACCATGATAGGCAAGAATTATTACAATATTATTTCCCGCAAAAAAACGGAGCCAAAACGAGATAGCCAACGTGCTGGAACGAAGCGAATCGACTATCAGCAGTGAATTGGCCCGCAGTTACGGGCAGCGAGGTTATCGCCCCAAGCAGGCGCACACCTTATCTGTAGAACGGCGTGCGATGAATGCCGGACGATAGACGATGCTACCTGGCAGTTTGCTCGAACTAGAGTCTGTTGACATTGAATATAATGGCACCCTCTCGTTAAGGAGAATAGTGCCATGTAACGCGGGTTCAAATTTGAAGTGCAACGCCTGATTTGAAGAATACCTGATTGGGTGTCGTATCCAAGCCGTTTTCTGAGTCGGTTGTTCAATCTCTCCATCACCGCATTGATCTCCTGTTGTGCAATTGTGGTGAAGGGGCGATTATCCCGTGAAGCAGTTCGAACAAAGCCTTGCCTGAACGGTTGACGTAAAACAATGCCAGGATGCGCACTTGATTGCAGCTTAGAATCGTAATGCTGCCGATCACTATCCCCATCAAGCACCATTTCATCTGCAATCTGGCTGCCATCATTGCCGCTGCAAGTAGAAAAACGACCTAGCTCCCCTCGCAACCATTGAGAACGTTGATACCGCCTCCGGCAGCTTTGAGGCGGTTTCCAACAGCCTGCACCATAACCTCAGGTGTGATGTGATTGATCAGCCATACGGCCGGCCTGACTGTCAGCACATCAATGGCGATCCGTTCCAGGCTGGTGTCGCGCGCACTGTTCCATCCAAATTGCATCGCTGCAAAAAAGCCCAGAAAGAGCACGGTACTGGTAAAGCGCACTGCGTGCCTCTGATGCCATGGCGGCGCTATTTTCGTGGCGTGTAAAGCTGTGCTTCCGCCTTGTCGCGGGAGTCCTGAAAGCTGTTCTCAATCCCTACGCCCTGCAGGCCGGTGAATGGCTCGATGTATTTGAGATCCGCTTTCTCGTACTTGGCCGACATTTCCTTGAACATCCCAATCAGGTTTCCGTTCTTCACCTGACACGAATTCACCTCAGCCTTTTGTTGCGCTAGCACGGCCTCAAGCCTGGATTTTTCGCCGTTAAGCTGCTTGTTCAGCGCTTCACTCTGCTGGAGGTTCTTCCGGAATTCCGCCAGCTCGTTGCGCGCCGCAAGCTGGGCGCTCTCGGCATCATGACGGCAGGCATTTAGCTGGGTTTCCTTTTCGGAATTTTCCGCCTGTGCTTTTTTTGTTTCCTGCTGATATCTGGCAAGGGCTTTCTGCGCCGCAGCGAGTTTTCCTTCGCTCGTCTTCATCTGCTCCTTGAGCGAGGCGTTTTCCTGCTCCAACGCTGCCTTGTCCTGCTCGAACTTCTGCTGCATCTGTTGCATGCGGCGCTGGGCAGCCCGCTCCTGCTTGTTCTTTGTATCGTCTGCAAATGCATGTGAGCATGGCAACGACAGCAATAGCAAGCCCAGCAACAAACTCGATTTGCAAATATTGGAATATTTATCAGCGTGCTTCATGTCAGTTTAAAATTTGGCGTTGAGATCTAGCATCAGGACATCGATTGCAAGCGGCGACCCAACAATCTGGTCGGCGCTGAACCAGCGCAAGTTGAGCCAGGTATTCTTGTCCAAGCCATAGTTGCCTCCGACGATCCAGCCCTTGGCATTGGTACCGCCAAGATGGAAATCAGAATCGGTGTAAGCATCCAGCACCGCGTTGGTCTCAAGACGCTTATAGGCGGCTGATACGTTCCAATCGTTCCTGTGTATGGCCTCCGGCATGCCAACCAACAGCTTGGCCATCCAGCCTTTATTACCACCAACCGGACTGACCGGATTCAAGGCCTGCACCTCGCTCTCTTTAAAGCCGATGTTTTTCACATAGTCGCCAGTCAACACCACGTGCACCGGATTGAACGCAGCGATGTCAGCCACACCGGTCAGATCCACTTCGCGGAATTTTGAGGCCAGACCATAAAGATCCGTGGTATAGCTCACTTGAGGATTGGTTATGTCGAAAACCGTGTTTCCCTTCTGGTGGAACTGTCTTGCAGTCTGGTTTCGCGCCGTAGAATTCAGGCCATTGAGCACGCCCTGGATATTCGTAAAATCATAGTAGGCCAATCCAAGCTTGTAAGCTGACTGATTAGCCGACATCCACTCAAACCCGACCTGTGCGCCATAAAGCCACCGGTTCTTCGCCAGCACAGTGCTGCCATTACTTTCCACTTCCTGAATTGGGAATGCTCCAAGTGTCGCAAACCCCGTCAGGTTGTCGCCAATCTTGGGCCGCATTGCTGACACCACGCCATCGAAAGCGAAATCCGGATCCCACACGAGGTCAGTATGAAGCCAAGGGTTTTCGATGCGCCCGCCGCTAAAGCTCAACCAGGAAGCGGGAGTGTATTTGAGGTAGGCGCGATCCAGCGCAAAGTTGAATTTGCTGCTGGTGGTGTAACTGTCGCCAAATGTCTGGTTGGGCGACACCGGGTCTCCGGCATTGCCGGTGGTCAGGCGAATACCGCCGCTGACATTGTCGGCAATATTCAGCTTTGCTCCGAGACGCGCGCGCAAACGCAAGCGGTCGCGATCTTCCGAAGTATTGTTGATGGTGATCCCTTGCAGCGCCAGATTGATGGGGGTCTCGTTGCCTGCAGGGAATCTATCTTTTTCATAGCGCAGGCGCAGATCTCCTTCCCATGCGATGCGTCCGATCCATTCCGGCATTGCGCCCGGCGCAGCCCAACCCTCTGCCTGCGCCTTGGCCATCACTTCATTCTTGATCTCTTCACGCATCTGATCCTTGACGTGTTTCGGCACATATTGCACGCGCACCACATTCGGAGCGTCCTTTGCGGCGTCCACTTTTGCGGCATTAACTTGGGCCAGCTCTGCTTTTGCTTGTTCTGCTTTTGTTTGCTCCGCTTTTGTTTGCTCCGCTTTTGCTTGCTCGAGCTTTGCCAACTCGGCTTTGGCCTGTTCGAGTCTTGCCAGCTCGGCTTGTGCCTGTTCAGCGATTGCCTGTTCGACTTTTGCCCGCTCGGCTATTGCCTGCTCGATTTTTGCCAGTTCAGCCTTTGCTTGCTCAGCTTTAGCCAGCTCGACCTTCGCCAGCTCGGCTCTTGCCACCTCTGCTTTGGCCAGTTCGGCTCTTGCCAGCTCGGTTTTTGCTTGCTCGGCTTCTGCCCGCTTGATCAGCGCCTCTGCCTTTTCCCTGGATATCACGTCTTCCTGCACCAGCATCCGAATCAGGTCTAGTGTAGATGAACGTAACTGCTCCATGGGTTCGGGTTCCATTGCATGTGCCGCAGGAACTATCGCAAGACAGGAAAGTGCAGCCAGGCTGCAGCACAGGTGTCTCAGTTGTCTCTCGATTCGCATCTATTAATCTTTCCAAATTTGTTTAATAAAAAAGCTGTTGAATCCATGCAAGAGCGGCCATGCCCGCGATCAAACAGTTCGCTGGCATAGCCCGCTCTACCATATCTCTGACACATTCCAATCACCCTGCATTCTTGGACGTAATGCGCAGCTTCACCGGCTGCGGCATATCCTCCGGAAGCGCTTCAGAAATGGCCGACAATCCAGCTAATGCCTTTCTGATAAGCTTATCCGTCGCGGGATCTCCACTTGAGCCTTTCAGTTCTGCGCGCTCGACCCGCCCATCCCGTGTCAACCATATATGTACACTGACCCGGTATTGAACCTTGACCAGCTCTTTCTGCGCGGCGAGCGCTTCTTCAATGCTGGTCTTGATCTGGTCGGTGTACCACGCATAAGCGGCCATGCCTTTGCCGCCAATCTTCTGGCCGTTGTAATCGTTACTGACCGCACCTGCCCCAAACGGGCTGGGGCCATCACCCGCAGCACCCTCCATCTTCAACTCCTCAGCCGGCGTTTGCGGCGTCTGCTGTGGCTTGGGCTGCTCCATCTTGATTTCCTTCGGCTGCTCCTTGGGCTGCTCTTTCGGAGGCTCCTTGGGCGGCGGCGGAGGCGGCGGCGTGTCCGGCATAATCTTGATGGTAGTCACCGGTTTTTTCGCGCTCACATTTCCCGTCATCAAACTTTTGACCACCCAGGCCATGCCAATCACAAGCAACAGCACAGCCAGAACAATGGCGATGCGCTGCTTCCAGACCTTGCTTCCAGGCGATTGATCACCCGCCACGCTCTGCAACAAACCAGCCATCAAGTGCCTATCCTTGCCGTCACCAGGCCGACGTTTTCAATTTGCAGACGCGTGATGAGATCCACAACGGCGATCACTGCGGCATATGGCGCGCTGGCATCGCCCTTGATCATCACGGAAAATTTCGGGTCGCGCGCCTTGACCGCGTTAAGCTGGTTTTCCAGCTCAGCCAGGCTCACCCCCACGCCGTTCACCAGCAGATTTCCACCCTGCTGCACCTGCACGATCTTCACTTCGTGATGCTCGGTGCTGGGCTTATTGGAAGGTTTGGGCAGGTTCATGGTGAGTCCCTGCACCGATGCCGTGGTCATCAAAATAAAGATGACCAGCAACACATAAGCCAAATCCAGCATGGGCGTAATGTTGATTGTGTCGTACGGTTTCGAATCGTCCTGAACTTGCATCGTGTTATTCCGCGCCCTTCCTGGTTACCAGACCCACCTCCGTAATGCCCAGTTTCTTGCAGATTTCCAGCACTTCGGAAACCTTGTCGTAATGCGCCGCCGCATCGCCCTTGAGCACCACCGGCAGCGAAGGATTACCGCTCTTGAATTCGCTCAGGCGTTGCTCGAGCGTCGCCATATCCACCGGATAGGCATCGAGATAAACCGTGCCTTCCCCTGTGATCGTGATGGCGCGGATCTGCGGCTTAGCCAGGCTGGCGTTATTCTGAGTGTGCGGAAGTTTGACCTTCACTCCCTGCACCGAGGCCGTGGTCATGATGATGAAAATCACCAGCAGCACATAAGCCAGATCCAGCATCGGCGTTATGTTGATCTCATCGTAGGGCTGGTTGTCCTCCTTGACGTCAGCTGACACGGCTCAACCTCTCTCAACGGCCATACAGTTCGGCTGTCCGAGTCACAAACTCGTCAACGAAAATCTGCATGTCCACGGTAATGTTCTTGATGCGGCTGGCCAGATAGTTGTAGCCAAACAACGCGGGAATCGCCACGCCCAGGCCTGCTACGGTTGCCAGCAACGCTGCGGCAATACCCGGTGCAATGGCGTTGACGTTCACATCGCCTGCTGCGGCAATTGCGGCGAAGGTAATCATCACGCCCACCACGGTACCCAACAGACCCAGGAAGGGACCGCCGGAAATGGCGATGGTGAGCAGCACCATCTTGCTATTCAGTGTCTGCGTTTCGCGGACAAGATCGGCATCAATCGCCGCCTTGATCGCATCCATGGAAGCGCCGCTCAATGCCAGCTCTTTGTCTTTCGTGTAACGCTTGCGGATTTCCCTCAGCCCGGCGGCATACAGGCGGAACAATGTGGAATCGGGATGGCTTGCGCTCTTCTCCAGATCGAGCAGGTTATCGCTGGCATTGTTGAAATGATCGAGGAAGTGGCGGTTGCCCTTATCAGTGCGGACGATCAACATGGCCTTGGAAATCATTACTGCGGCGCTGATCGCGAACATGATCGCAAGAATAATGATCACCACCCATGCGTCGGTCGTCAGGCTGTGGAACAAAATGCCAAAATAGGAAGTGCTGCTCTCTTCGCCAACTTCGGCGCCATCCTTCTCAACTTTCAGCAACAAGCTGTCTACACCTTGGCCCTGCGCCGCCAGCTTAATCCAGTCTGCACTGCGCGCAACATTGGCGAGTTCCAGCTCATCCA
>JAIELR010000066.1 GCA_019752835.1 Gammaproteobacteria bacterium
ATTCAGTGCATCTAACTCTCGGGTCAATTTCATATTTTCGCTGTAATCCACGGGACAATCGATAATACAGACAGTGTTATCGGCTATCGCACGCTTTAAGGTTGGAATTAATTCTTCCGCAGACGTGATGCGATAACCCTTGGCCCCAAAACTTTCGGCATATTGGACAAAGTCAGGATTATTAAAATCGATATTGCTGGTGCGGTTAAAATGAGCCTCTTGTTTCCACTCAATCAAACCATATTTACTGTCGGTCCAAACCAATACTATCATGGGTGTGCCTACGCGTAGAGCCGTTTCTAGTTCTTGCGAGTTCATTAAAAACCCGCCATCGCCGGTCAATGAGACTATCGTGCGCTCGGGGTAGAGCAGCTTGGCCGCGATGGCGCCGGGCAAACTGATGCCCATAGACGCAAAACCATTAGAAATAATACAGGTATTGGGTTTTTCGGCTTGATACAAGCGTGCTACCCACATTTTGTGTGCGCCAACATCTGAGATCACAATATCATCCGCTTTTAATACTTGTCTCAGATCATAGAGAATTTTTTGTGGTTTGAGGGGAAAACTGGTGTCATGTGCATATTTATTTGCTTGTTCAACAATAACTTTACGCAAGTCCGTCATGTGGTCATCGGTTTTTGTGCTGCTTATCGCTGCAATATCGGGTAGGGAAATAGTAATATCACCTATTACACCCGCTTCCAGTTGGTAATGCTCATCCACTTCGGCGGGTGATGCATCAATATGAATAATTTTTTTCTGATTATTGCCGTTCCATAAGTAGGGATGATATTCCACCATATCGAAGCCGACACAAATCACCAAATCAGCTTTATCCATGGCAAATGACACATAATCATGCGAAGCCAGGCCGATAGTCCCTAAAGCCAGCGGATGCGAAAATGGAATAACACCTTTCGCCATGAAGGTGTTTACAACGGGAATTTGTAATTTTTCGGCAAATTGTTGTAAGGCAATATGGGCATTTGCACGGACAACACCATTCCCCGTCATTATTAATGGACGTTTTGCGGCGTTAATGAGGTCGGCAGCTTGTTTTACTTTAATTTCTGGTGGATAAGGGGGGGTAGCATGCTGCACCTTCAGCGGTAGCTTATTTTCCACGGGCATTGCTGCTATATTTTCAGGAAAATCAATGAAACATGCGCCAGGTTTTTCAGTTTGTGCAACTTTGAAGGCTTTGCGTACAATTTCGGGAATATTTTCAGGTTCGAAAATTTGGTTAGTGTATTTGGTTACAGGTCGAAATAGGTTGGTTAAATCAAGCACTTGATGGCTTTCTTTATGTAAGCGCGTAGTTGCAGCTTGTCCGGCAATAGCAACCAGTGGTGCTCGATCCATGTTGGCATCGGCAACCCCGGTGATAAGATTAGTCGCACCTGGGCCCAGGGTCGATAAGCATACGCCCGCTTTACCGCTTAATCGGCCATGCATATCGGCCATGAAGGCAGCTCCTTGTTCATGGCGGGTCGTTACAAACTGAATACTGCTGTCAAGCAGCGCATCCATGACATCGAGATTTTCTTCACCAGGGACACCAAAAATATGGGTAACACCTTCAGCCTCTAAGCACTTGACCAATAATTCCGCAGCTTTCATCCAAAATACTCCTGTTGATTGTTCCCGCATCGATTGAGTATATCACTTGAAGATGACTTTGAGATTATTCGGATCAATTTAGGATGTATCGTAGAATACATGTAACAACAGAAATGTGATTCGCGGCCAGAGAATAAATCGAAATCCCCTTGCAGGTTCCGAAATGTTTTGTGGTGGCCAAACGTATGGTAAAGAAACAGCAAATGCAATGAACACAGCAAGGGGCTCATTATTCGCAAACTAGAACGGCGCTACTCAATGGCGAGCTGCACCATTATTTTGAGCGTTGATATCCAGACATTAAGATCAATACTGACCATGAAAAATCATCGTTGGAGATGAAAATGACGGCTTGATTGCGCCCCACTTTTTCATGCTCTCCTGTTTATAGGAATAATATTATTATTCAATTATTGTTATTGTTAATGTTCTTGTCCTTGTCCTTGTCCTTTAAATTATCGGTCTGCTCATCCGTCGTGTCTTTTTTAATAGGCTCCCAGAATGAATACGTTGATAGGTTAGATAAAGTATGACCGTATCCATTTTTGCTTAGTTTAATGGCATTTGCCATATTATGCATCCAAATAAGTGTCGAAGCATTTTTATCGTTTATGACATTCTCGGGTGCCTTTTCTGTGAGCCAGGACGTGAGTGATGCAAAAGCTGCCGCTGCAAAGAAAAAACTTCTTCCTTTCTCAGTGTTTAATATGTCGCGCTCAAGCGCAACTTGCAGCGCGGTTTTGCCTTCCCTATTTCGCAAATTGAAATTAACCGATTGATTGACAAATAGCTCAGCTAGCTTTATAACCATATCCGGCCCCAACCTTGCAACAGCAGCGTGGAGAGGTGTTTGACTAAATCTGTTCTGCCAATTAATATCGGCGCCTTTCTCAATAAGAAGTTTAACAAAATTTGGCTGGCCTACATCAGCTGCGAAGAAAAGAGGTGTTCCATCCATTGTAACAGAGTTTACAATATCTTTATTTGCTCCTTTTTTAATTAAAAGTCGGAGTAACTCCAGATTATCTTCGGTGTCAGGCTGCTTGAGAACCTCCTCAATAATTGTGCTGTCTAGAATACCTGTACTGTCGTCTTCACGAATGACACCGTACACATCTGCATTTTGCTCAATAAGAAAAACAGCTGCCTCTCTACGCTCAAGGATAAGAGCTCTATGAAGTGCGGTTTGGTGACACACATTTGGTTTATCAATATCTATGCCAGCCTCAATTAAATACTTCATTAATTCCAGCTGCTTAACCGCTTCTATTTTTTCAGCCTCAACCGCCATCGCAAGCAGTGTTTTTCCCCATTTATCACATGCCCGAATTATATCGGGAAACTGTTCAACAAGCTCCTTAACTTCTTTTATATTCCCCTCATTAATAGCCTTTTCAACTTCCGGTAGAATTTCTGATATTTTGTAAGTAAACATATTAATAAGCTCCCCCTGATTATATAAAATAACAATGGCTCTTTAATACTTTGCGTGGAAATCATGTATAACGGCCTTCTTGTTTTCGTATCGGAACCAAACACTTTCGATAAAGCTGTGCCCCATGAAAACGATCAACAATTAATACCCTGTAAAAAAATCTTAATTATTATTTTTTCACGTCCTTTTAATACCGCCAGTATTGTTAATCCCGTTTGAGTGCGACTTCGAAGGCCAGACATCTCTGACGCAGCCACCTTCTAAATGTGGCTTTATCGTCGCCTCATTGGCTTAGGCGCAAACTCAGGCGAAAAAGAATCGAGGCATACCTGGATTTGCTCTAATAGCTGTTCAAAAGCATTCTTTTGCTTAGGTGTCGTACAAGGCTTCAATTCTTCAGTGATAAAATTTTGAATTTCTTGTAATTGTTCAGGAGTATATTCATCAATAAGTCGATAGTTGTTTAACATATTCATCACAATATCAATTAGTTTTTTACGTTTATCTTGTAAATGAATAGGCATTTTTAATTGTAAAGGTAGATAGATGGAAGAGGATAAATCTTGTGTATCTGTCTCGGTACCAATTTGATCGCTTTGAGTACCCTTATTCGCCCATATGATACTACCAAAAAAAGTAGGTGAGTCCTTCTGTTGCAAAAGCAGGCTTAAGGTAAAGGGTTGATTGATGAAGTCAATATTTGTCATATGGGTATTTTATTAATCGTTCAACTACAATGATTATAATGATAGTATAAAATTAAGACAGAATCAATTTATTTATCGTAAAAATTACTTACTCTGTGCACAATAATTTTTCATTTTATTGCCTACGGCCCCTCAATGCAGGGCCGTTATGTAGAAAAGCATAAAAAATTTTTTGAAATCAAATAAACCCTTTTAATTTTATCATGAAGGTCAACACTTTAATCTATTGTTTTTTTTGCAACAGAGCCGAAAAGTTTCTCAAAAATCTCTTCATTGCGCGTTCGAGATAGAGGTATCAAAACAAAGCTAAACTAAACCCACCCCACCGGAATTTGAATAAACAATCAAGAATGTCATAATTTCGGTCATTTTACGACCCATTTATCACAATTAGTTTGAGGCTGAGTTGTTTGACCATGTTCTTATAAGAGCAGTGCCATTTCTCTAAAGCTTATGCCACATACCAGTCAAATTCGAGGTCTACGCGCGAATTTGACTGATGTAAAGTGCTACTTTGAAATTTTTTTACTCGAATTACGATGGGTCCTATAATGATCAGGTTGAGCTGCAGGTGAAATAACCTATAATTCCTTGTCTAAAAAAATTCGGTGCATAACACCGAATTTTTAAGCATACTAAACTATCATATTTCAAATTTTACCAGCTCAAATTTAACTTTCTCCTTGTTTTGAATATCGCTCAATTGCTTTTCTAACGTGGCTAATGAGTCTAGCTCGATCTCAATCGCATTTCTTTGTTCAACAGGTCCATTTTTTGCCGCATTGATAAGCATTTTTCGCGCAAAAATTAATTGGGTTTCTGCCTCTAAAAAATTTTCAGCTCTCAAAAATGTCTCTGCCCGACTGGTCGCCCTAGAGCCCTTAATAAAATAAGACGAACTTGCGAAGAAGTCAGACTGAATTGAGGTAGGTGTATTTGTAAAAAGCGAAGAAACATCGAGCTGATTATTTTCTTGCGACAATTTACTATACACTTCTTCGGCAAGTGTTTGAGCAGCCTCTTTGCTATAGAAACCAATAGCAGTAATGGCCCTCTTATCACTTCGAATCTGCATTGATTGCTCAATGTAATCAGCTAAATCAACGGCCGAATTAAGCAGCGGTTGTAACTGTTGCATTTGCGTTTTAGAGAGTTTGCTATAGCGAATCGTGAGTGTTACAGCATCCTTATCATCGCCTGCGCGGTTTATAATGTCAAAAATGTCGCTCAGCTGATTAAGTTTTGATAGCGCCTTGCCTGAGTATGGGTCGAGCAAGGATGGCTTGCCATGCTGATTGTCTGGTTGCGCAATGGGTGCTGCTTTTTGCAGGGGTTTTTCCTGAATAATAATATTAGAGCTTTCCTGTGCGGGTTCGGGTAGAGTTTGCTTTTTAGAGGATGTTGCTGCATTTGCTCCAAGTCTGATTTTGCCGCCCGCTTCTGCTAATCCAACTCGTCGTGGGCGCTTACCTGAGAAGAGATTCTTAATGATACTTAATGAAGTCTCAGTTGGAAAAGCAAAATTTTCGCTTGCTGTTTCTGGAGCGTTTGTCATCTCGATTATTTTGGCAGCTACAACGACAGTGAGCAAGGAATCGGGGCTTACGCTAATTGCATTTACGAGATCGCTCTGGCAGTCACGTACCTTCTGCATCACATTGCGGCTGGCATTCATAACGGAGGAACGCTCATTTCTTTCTTTTCCTGACTCTAAAATTGCATCAATATGGCCTGCTTTTAGTAAACGGTAGGCAAGTGAAGAGCAGCTATGTGCTTGATCATCTTTGCTGAATAGTTGATTACCACCCAATAAAGTCCACCCATTAAGGTTCGTTGCTATTTCTCTAAATGTATTTTGGATAGCTTCTATATCCAACGTATAAAGACAGATCACAACTTCAGGTACTCGACCCTCATCTTCGCAATCCTCCTCAAATGTATGTAAGTGACTCGGGACAGAGCTTAAAATAGCTTCTCTTGCGCTGGCAGCGTCTTGAGGCCACAAGCTTACGTATCGCTGGTCGGGTGTTTCAAGCGAAATATGCCCCACCGGCAAGCCAGCACCTGGCAGTAATATAGGCGGTATGAGCTTATTTTGCGCTGAGGTCCATATTCGAATAATGACTCGATTCTCTGTTGTTACTGGCATTCTTTTTCTCCTGTTTCTTTCCGTTTAAAATACATTACCCTTACGAAATTTACCACTTAGCCTGACTCGACTCTGGCTCACGATCTGGTAAGAGATGCGAGGGCACTACAGCCACACAATTAACAAGCCGTTGAAGTCGACGCAAGGATGCCAGGTTTTCTTCCCGTATTCCAATCGTCTCCAAATGCCTCACACACCACGAGAGGCAATTTTCACCCACTCCACGCCCCCCGACCCAATAGCTTAAGTTACTATTCATTTCACTGCGTACTTGTTCTGTCAGCTTCTCACCATCTTCGCGACTAATCTCAAAATCATGCCAGATAAGATGTTCTCTTTTTTGTTCTAATTCCCATGGGCTGATATCTATTAAATGAACTTTGCCATTTCCATATTTCCTAAAAAAAGTAGCTGTATCAATTATAAATTGATAATGGCATTCTTGAATCACGGTGTGATTATTGACAATACCTTGTAAAATCAGATAAGTATGTTGCAAATTATGTTTACCACCAAATGGGCGGCGTAATCGAACCACTGAGACCACCCAAGTTTCGGAATCAATGATGATTTTACTGTTATTGAATTCGATTTCACGCTTACCAGTTTTGAAAAATCTTTGTTTATCACGAGCCGCCAGAATGTACGCCAACTTCTGATCGTTTGCAGTCGTTACTTTACCGATGGTAGAACCTCGAGTTTGCAATAACATTTGCTGGTGCGATTTTAATCCCGTTGCGCGAGTAATATCAACATGATGGCTAACCAAGCTTTGCTCATTGGTCGTCCAGCGAAGTTTTTCACGAATGGATTTTTCTTTGAGAGAATAAGTCAGTTGCCAGCAAAACATATCACCCTCTCCGGCCATCACGTTCACACAATAGTCGCGGCTAAATAATATCCCTGCTTTGTCGCAGTTTTCAACTACATTGCTATGCCAATTAACACGAGCAAGTGCATCTGAGTGAGGTATACAAAGCAATTGTTTGTTTTGTTCTATCTCCCAAACACGTAATGTTTGATCAAAGCCAACGGAGGCAAGCAATAGTCCATCGGGGCTAAACGCCATGCCAGGAATGCCGCCCTTATGACCTGTAAGTGTTGCTATTTTTTGCCCGTCCTGATAAAGAATAATATCTTCTTCATTCGCTAAAATTAAGTGATACAGAAATGGCGTCATCAGTTTTAGTAGAGGTATCGAATCAAGCAACCAAAGGAAACTGTTCCCTAAGCTGCCAGCCGCAGGCAAATGAGGCATTCCACCGGCCTGTGCATAGAAATTATTTTGGGCACAGAAAACGCCATAACCCCATAAATAACCCGCATGCAAAATTGGCTCAGCAGGCTTATCCAACTGCCAACCCATCCAATAGTGTTTTTGTAATTTGCCTATCATAAAATCAGCGATTAAATAGGTTTGTTCAGCATTAAGATGCAAACCTATGCATTTGGCTTGCTCGGGCAAGAATGTGGTTTCCTCCAGCACAGATATATCAGCCTCGCCAGAATTTTTTATGGCATTAAACAATTTTTCAAGAAAACTGATATAGGTTGCATCCAGTGTGATAGGCAGTGTGTTCGTAGTCTCCCACTTGGGCGCATGATGTGAGGCTGGTTCATCCGCCGAAAAATCAGGTATTTTCAAATCAGCAATAAGAATTTTCTTTCTACTTGCGGATATCAGGATCGTTTCATCCTGATTTAACAGCAAAGCTGTAATGGGTGCTTGATGAACCTGCTTAAGTGCCTCAAGGCATATACCACTGACAATACCCCAAAAATAAATTGAACCATCAGCATGCCCGGTTAACAATTTATCGCCTTGAGGACTATATTGATAACTGCTTAGCCCTGCTGGAACCGGGAGTGTTTTTTTAAGTTGCGCATTAATATCATAAATAGCAGGTTTTTTTTTGGTGTTGCTGCCTATCGCAACCACAAATCCTTGCCCGGCGGGGTGATAAAGGAGGTCTAATGATTCCATCCAGGCAGATTCATCAAAGGGATCAATATAAGGTGTTTCAATCGCAACCGCAGTGAGGCGCCCCTCTTTCAGTGCTCTGGCATGCCAAGCATAATCTCCTTTGTAAAGTAAAAAATCTCCTGTACTGGCTTGAACCATTGAGTTTGGGCGTTTATCGACATTGAATATACCCACAGCTTGTACCGTGTTCTTTGAGCTACTTTTATCTTGAGCGAGGGGAGGAAATGCTCCCGACAAAGCCAAAAAGTGTGTCTGCAAAAAGCAAGGTCGTATTATTGTATCGAGGTGGCTAATATAAATGAGGGTAGGCAAAGGGAATTCGAATGCGAGAGGCGCTCTCTCTATTTGGGTGAATTGCCCTGTGAGCTGACCCTCTGGTAAAGTATGGATTTGCAGCAAGCAATGTTGATCCGTTCTCACCGCCTGTCCTTTGCGCAAAAAAATACTCAGCAATTTTTCTTGTTGTACCGAATAAGTGAGATGAGTCAGTTGATAATTACCTGGGCAATCTAATTTTAGCAAACGCTCTGATGAGGGTTCTGACCATAAAATAATATGCTCGCTATCACTGATCAGGAACTGTTGTTTTGGTAAGCACAGCAAGTGGGTAATAGCTTGGTTGCTGATGTAAACAGCTGATTTATATGCTATTTTTTCGTTAAAATCTCCCCAATATAATTTCCCTCGCGCTGTGCCAACTACCCAATAACGTTCATTAGCCACTGACGCATCATAAGTGCTGCTACACGTAATCATGCCATCCAGTTTTTCAATATGAAACGTTTGATGGACGTCGAAAGTACATAATTGTATTATGTTAGTATCGGCCACCACTAAAAACTGATTATTATTGGGCAGACAACTCAAGTGCCAGAAGCTGGTGTTATCGATTTGCTGCAGACATTGCCTGGTGTTGGTATTCCATATGCGTAAGCTGGATTTATCGATAGAAATAAGGCGTACAGCAGAGACATATTGCAATGCGTTTATCTCACTTTCGTGAGCAAGCGGCAGGCGTGCATATTTCCCCGATTTAATTTGCCACAGTCGCACTCTAGGTGGGGAGATATCGGCTGTTGCAAAATGATCATTATCAGGAGAAAAAGATAACGGTATTTTTACACCGCTATATTCTGATCCGATATTTTCGAAATCATCGTTCTGCGAATTTTTTAGTTTTATAATTTTTGAGGGTATTGAAAATATTGAAATATTTTCTTGCCATAGCGGCTGCCAAGTTTGGGTGCTATAGGTTGATACAACCAGGTTAAGCCCTACCGAGCTTTCATATTTTGCTAGCACGATATGCTGTTCATCAAGTGAAAGGCCCACGGAGTTTGCACCCGGCAGAGGCGGATATTCGCCAAACTCGGCATATTGCAGACAGGCTTGAGTAAAACGGCAGTTGTTTAACCAGGCATGGGTAAAGTTGACATAACGTAAATCGGCTCGGGTAAAATCCGAGCCGTGCAAAATTGCCCTCGATAAATCAGCACCCCAATTTTCTGTGGGTGGCTCTTCATCGCCGCCCAAGCGCACATGGCGAAAATTATAACCACTTAATGATATGCCAGCTTTAGCGAGCAAGGTTATGGCATTGGCCGCTGCACGCCAAGTGCTTGGTTCGACACTAGATAACTGAATCACCTCAAACAATTGGTCACGAAACCTTTCGTTTGTCCGCGTCACATCAATAAGATGATCGAATACAGCTGGCTGGGTTTGCCAAATACGTTGATTCAGATTCGTATTACCTATTGCCCATGCACGTTGTAAGGCTTCATTAAATAAATGGTCAGCTGCAAAAAATTCCAGCAATGATTTATGCAAAAATTCCCACTCTTGATTTTTGATGTGCCGCAAAGGAGTATTAAGTAATAATACATCAGCAAAAGGGATGAGTTTATTATCAAAAAAACGAGCACTCCATTTATTGTCATCGTTTTCCACAGCAACATTGGAGCCAGGTGGAGCTAAAATAGTAGTGTGGTGATTAAAGAGATCACTGGCTATTTCGGCGGTAAAGTCACGCAAAATAGCTGCCACCGCTATCTCTCTTTCTGCCGCATCCAGAATCGAAAAAGTCTTTAACCATGCATCATCAATGGTGCCTTGTTCATACACCAGCTTATATGCCCGTCGTTTAAACCACGCTTGCATGGCTTTATCATATAACGCATGACGTGTACTCAATATTTTTTCAACATAATCCGGCTTGTTCGCTTGGCCTGCTACTATTTCTGGCAGCGCATCAAGGATCGTTTGTAGCAAAAACGGATTGGTTAAAAATGTATGAACTGTGCCCTCCAGCGACAACTCAAGCAGTTTATTTAACTCCCTGTGATAATCCTCATTACGCCAAACGGCCCGTTCTCCCAATGATGCTATATAGCGGTCAATAAAATCATCGATTTGGTCAGGAGTGAATGCGCTGATATGATATTCCTGGAGGCGTTCCAGTGAGCGGATAAAAAAAACGCGATAATTGGCATCTTCTTTAAACATCAGTGGCAGCGCCTCATGTCGACAGGTAATTAAAAGTTGAACATTTTCTAATTTATTGGAATTGCGAATGAGGTGGCGGTATAATTCGGCAGGTAGCTCATCGTAACCATCCAGTACGAGTAACCAGCGTATGTTCTTTGCTAAAAGCTTGTTGCGCTCCTCTGACTTATATCCCAGCAACTTTAATGCATAACCAATCAAGTCCAAGTTGCGCTTCCCTTTCCGCAAGCCTGCTAAAGGGATCCAAAGTGGTACAAGTGTATCGTCATCGGGTTGATATTGTTGAGCTTTTAATTTATCCAACAACTCAGCAGCAAAACATTGTGTAAATAATGTCTTGCCAGAGCCACTATTCCCAAGCAACAAAAAAGTGCTGCAATTATCCTTTTGAAATGCATTTCGGCACAATGTATGGAGCTCTAATCGCTCCATTTTTCCTTGAATAACATCATCTGGTCTTGAATTAAATGGACTGTAACCCAATGTTTGGAGTTCTAATTGCTCCATTGCTATTTGGACAGCAACATCTGGCCTTGACTTTTTAGTATTACATGAGACGCGCTCATTCAGTAATATTTCGAGACAATCATTTTGCTCTGATTCAAAAGCAATATGAGAGGAACGCTTCATGGCCTCACGCGAAAGCTTCCTTGCTTCACGTGAGGAGCGTATCATTGCTTCTTGGAAATAATTTTTTGGCATTAAAATATTTGTCTCGACCATAAAACGAGCGCATTTTTCGAAAGCAATCGTCCGAAAAATTAACACTTTG
>JAIELR010000060.1 GCA_019752835.1 Gammaproteobacteria bacterium
TGTTCTTTGCTGGCATACTTGCTACATTAATGGCCCTTTTAGGCGTCATATTTATAGCGACGCCTATTTTGTTGCCGATAATTTTAACGGTTGTAGCGGGAGGTGCTTTTGTAGGGACTGCACTCATTTTAGCCATCGGTAATCAGCTCTCGACCTTTTTGGGAATGTCTATTGCGGTATCAATTGGAGATTTACCGTCTGAAATATTGGAAAAACCAAATGAGAGATCGGCATTATATTCAAACTTGAATTTAATTAAAGGGATCTTTCGAATGTTTGCAGCGCCCTTTGACACCCTAGAATATCAATCTTTTTGGGGAACTGCGGCCTCTCTTGTTGTTGCCAAGCCTTTTTCAGACTTGGCAGATAGCATTGCACTTGGCATTAAACCTTATCAAAATAATTTCGTACCGTATGCGCGTAAGCTGCCATATCAACCTATACGAGGAATAGGGAATATTTTATTAGGGACTATTAAGGCGCTATTGGGCCCTCCCTTAATGCTGAGCTTTGGTTTGGTGCTAAGTATTAAAAGCAGATCGCCCGCATTTTTAAAAGAAACATTCAAGCAAACTGGCGCCATATTTGTAGGCGGGATGGGTCAAACAGTCTATGGTGGACTCGAAATTGCAGCAACGGCACTTCGTTTATTCTCTATATTGATAGTAAAGCCTATCGCTACGTTTTTATGCAATGCAAATCCATCACGGCGGGTTGAGGTTAATGCATCTACGGATGAAATTAGCACGAATGAGCAAAACGATAACCTTGAAAACTCGCAAGACAATCCCCCAACAAATAATAATAACGACAATATTCCTCCTCCTTTCCTGAGAGAAAAATCTACGCCTGCTGTGTCTGTGGAGAAGCTGCCATCTGCACCGGAACAAAGAACTGACAATGGATACAATGATTATTTAAGCTCATCTCCCGCAAATTAATTGAAACCAGTTGGCCTCTTTTAGGCATCTCCCTTTTCAAGACCTTGCTTTTGAAAAGGGACGAACATACTCGCGTAAAGCAGAATGTTTACCCATTTTCGTATCTCCGGTATACTTAAGTTCTTAATTTCTTCCGGAAAATTTTAATCATGCAAATGCTCAACCGTGAAAAACTCGTTTTGCCTGAGGGTGAAAGCAAACTTTTATTGCACTCCTGCTGCGCCCCTTGTTCGGGCGAGGTAATGGAGGCGCTCATTGCTTCAGACATTGATTTTACTATCTTTTTTTATAATCCTAATATCCATCCGCGCAAAGAATACGATATTCGTAAAAATGAAAATATTCGATTTGCAGAAAAGCATAATATTCCGTTTGTTGATGCTGACTATGATGTAGAAGAATGGTTTAAACGGGCAAGGGGCATGGAAGATGAGCCTGAGCGTGGTATTCGTTGTACCATGTGTTTTGATATGCGTTTTGTTCGTACCGCCCTTTATGCACATGAACACGGATTTAATGTGATCAGCAGTGCCTTAGGTATATCGCGCTGGAAAAATATGGAACAAATCAATGATTCCGGAGTTCGTGCAGCAGCGCCTTATGAGGGCATGATCTATTGGACATTTAACTGGCGTAAAGAGGGTGGGGCGGCACGTATGATAGAGATTTCCAAACGCGAAGAATTTTATCAACAAGAATATTGCGGTTGTGCTTATTCATTGCGCGATACCAATGCTTGGCGTCTCAAGAATGGCCGTAAAAAAATTGAGATTGGCGTGCAGTATTATTCTGGAGGAAACTAATCATGACATTTGTTGTTACCGAAAGTTGTATTCGTTGCAAGTACACTGATTGTGTTGAAGTTTGTCCCGTAGATTGTTTTTATGAAGGCCCCAATTTTTTGGTTATCAATCCCGATGAGTGTATTGATTGTGCCTTGTGTGAGCCTGAGTGCCCAGTGAATGCAATCTACTCAGAGGACGAGTTGCCAGAGGATCAAAAAGACTTTATCAAACTGAATGCTGAGCTAGCGGAACAATGGCCGAATATCACGGTTAAGAAACCCGCTCCTGCAGATGCTGATGATTGGAAAGACGTGAAGCAAAAACGGCAATATTTGGAAGAATAATATTGTAGGGGCAGTCCCCCCGTGGCTGCCCATCTCCTAGGGATAATCTATGAAAATTCTAGCCTTTGATACCTCCGCTGAAAGCTGTTCCGTTGCACTTTATTCTGCGGGGACCTGCCTCGAAAAAATGAATATAGAGCCTCGCAAACAAGCTGAACGTCTTTTACCCATAATAGACAGCCTTTTGATAGAAGCCGGTTTACGACGCAGCGACCTTTCCGGTTTAGCCTTGACCCATGGTCCGGGCGCTTTTACCGGCGTGCGTATTGCTATTTCTGCTGGCCAAGCCATTGCGTATGCCCTTGATTTACCAGTTGTTACGGTTTCAACCCTCGCTGCAATCGCACAAGGTGCCCATCGAAAATGGGGATGGCAACACGTGGCTGTTGCCGTTGATGCCCGTATGGATGAGGTTTATTGGGGTTGTTATCAATTGAGTGAGAGCGGCCTGATGGAGGCCGTCATGCCTGATGCTATCGCGCGACCAGAAACGGTTCAATTGCCGGTTGAAACTCCTTGGCGAGGAGCGGGCAGTGCCTGGTTGGTTTATCGAGAGAAAATACCCAATCTTGCTGAGACACATGGATTGACTATCGAGGCCATTGATATCATCAGCTTAGCGTTACCCCAGTTTAATCAGGGAAACACCATCAGGGCCCATGATGTTAAACCAGTTTATTTACGCAATAAAGTGGTTTGAGCAAGCCTGGATGTTGTAGCCTGGATGCAGCGCAGCGGAATCCGGGGAGAGATCTCGTCAAGATACATTTCCCCGGATTCCGCTGCGCTGCATCCAGGCTACCAGGCTACCAGGCTATGAAATTATCTAGGTTACGATCAATGGGGTTTGTTAAAGCTCTTATTCCAAAACAACCCTATTTGTGCTAAAGTTATCACTGCTTTCGCAACATAAGGATCCATATTGAGTCGCGCTGACCTGATTGCACTGCTAGTTGTTCTAGTGTGCCTTATTTTTGTTTCTGCCTTTTTTTCAGCCTCTGAAACCGGAATGATGTCTCTTAATCGTTACCGAATTCGTCATTTGGCTCGTACCGGGGATAAAACTGCAATACGCGTAAGTTTGCTGTTGGAACGACCCGATCGCCTTTTGGGGGTTATATTAACAGGCAATACCTTTGCTAATATTTTGGCCTCATCCATAGGTACTATACTCGCCGTCCATTTCTTTGGTGATTTTGGCGTTGCTATTTCGACGGTTTTATTAACCTTTTTTATTCTAGTTTTTGGTGAAATGGCTCCCAAAACGATGGCTGCCCTTCATGCCCAAACGGTCTCAATGAAAGCCTCAGGGCTCTTGTTTGTGCTACTTAAAATTTTATATCCTGTTGTTTGGCTTATTAATTTGCTTGCTAATGGCTTCTTGGCGTTATTTAATGTCAAGCTCGACAAAACCTTCGCCGATCGACTCAGTGCCGAAGAGTTGCGCTCTGTGGTGCTGGAGTCCAGCGGCCGCATTTCCCAGCAACACCAAGAGATGTTGTTGCGCATTCTTGAAATGGAAAAAGTGACCGTTGAAGATATTATGATCCCGCGTAATGAAATTCGGGGGATAGATCTCAATGATGATTGGGACAAAGTGCTCGCGCAGTTAACCAATAGTACCCATACCAAACTTCCCGTTTATAAAGATGATATTGATAATGTGGTCGGGGTTTTGCATTTACGTGAAGCGTTAAAATTACTCGGGCAAAATGGGCTTAATGCCGAATCCCTGCTTACGTTGGTGCGCGAGGCGTATTTTATCCCAGAGGGAACGCCGCTTCATGTGCAATTATTAAATTTTCGTAGTGAACAACGTCGCTCGGCCCTCGTCGTAGATGAGTACGGCGATATCCAAGGCTTAATTACGTTAGAAGATATTTTAGAAGAAATCGTCGGCGAGTTTAAAACTGAAGTGCCTGCCGTGAGTAAATTTATTACACCGCATGGGCAGGGCGGCTTTAATATTGATGGCAGTGTTAATATTCGCGAGCTTAATCGATTAATGGGCTGGAATTTGCCAATGAATGGTCCTAAAACCTTAAGCGGCGTGATTACTGAATATCTCGAAACTATTCCGCAAGAACAAACTTGCTTGCGTTTGGCTGGCTATCCGATTGAAATTTTAGAAGTGCAGGGCAATTTGGTTCGCTCGGTTTATATTAATCCGGTGTTGTATTTGGTGCCTACACAGTCATAACCATAGATATGCTTTTTTGTGGTTTTGTCGAAAAGAGTTCAATATCCGCGGTAGCGCAAGTCTACTGAGCTTAGTATTTCCCCGTCACAAAATCCAACTGGCTTATAAGCTCTTCATTGCAAAAACGGGTAAATCGCGCGGATAGTTACTCGCTCTCTACATTTTTCAAACAATTAATTGACAATATAATTTTATTATACTAAAGTTAAACGGGGCTATTTTCGCTCACTTTTGTAATAAAAACAGCTCAACAATTAAAAAATACCTAACTAATTTTTTTCAAATGGATTTGATAATTATTTTTTAGAGAAGAGGAAATGCCGAATGTTCTTTAAATCACCAAATCAGCCGAATCGTAAGCAATCTCGTGACAATTCTTGGCTGGTAGTGCCTGATTCAAAAGAAACAGGACTACTTTTACATAAAACGTTATTTGAGCGAGGGTTTGTTGCGGCTGCGCCTACAATACAACGTAATGCTATATTCAGGCAAAAGATTAATAACGACAGTATTCAAATACTTAAGCAACAGTTTGACTTTGTTGATTTTAGAAAACCTGATGTGAGGCAAGACAAAAAAAATGAAGCTAAGAATGTTTCAAATTTATTATCTGTCTTTACTCGTTATGCTAATGCGCTTGATAATACACCTTATTTATTCGAGGTGAATCAAAATATATCTCTTAATAATCCTAAGCGCAGAACAGAAGTTTACGTACCTCTTCTGTTTAGCCCCCGAGCCCCAGCGGATAACAATACGCTTATTGATAGTAAAGGAATATATCTTTATGCCTGGTTAGATTCTAATAAAAATTTCAATGACCCTAAACAGGGAAAAGGGTGGGGGGAATTTGAAGGATTTCAACAATATGTCACGGCTGGGTGTTTGTTTGGTTCATGTCTAGTAGGTTATGATGAGCGTGGATTAGCGCATAAATTAATAAAACATAACATTGATTTAGAGGGGCATACGATCCAAAATGTAGGAATTGAATTTAAGGAGTTACATCCCTATGAGGCTATGCTTTTTTATGAATTAGATAACTGGATGTCATTATTAAATAGCTTTGCTGACCAAGATACCCCTAAAAAACTCCTTTATCATTTGCCATGTTATGATTACATTTTATTTGGCATTTCGCTCTATTTAAAAAAGGATATGACAGAAGATGCCTTGTCACAATTCGTGCTGCTTGTTTTAGAGCGCGCTAAATTGCATCGAGAAAAAATAACCGAAATTTGTAAGCTCCATGGGATTGAAGTAAGTATACATTCACCGTTCGAGGCTTTATTTGAGAATGGAAGTTATGCTTACGATATAGGCTCAGATTTAAATGTTTTCTCTGCTAGCCCCCGAGAATGTTCTGTCGCAATGCAGGAAGAGATTGTTGAGCCACTTGAATTATTTCCTGGGAATAACGATAATATTGTTTCAGAAAATGAATCCTCATCTGAAGAGGTCAATCTAGACACATGGGGTCTTGATATTTTAGAAAAACTTGGATGGGATATTAATGCACTAAAAAAAATAAGCGAAGAAGAATTAGTAAAAATTTACCTAAACAAGATTTGTTCGTCTAATAGTGAACTAGGAGCTGTTTGGACGGAGTATTTTGATGCAAACCCTACAGCATTCGAACAATGCAAAACGGTTGAGGATTTATTTAAAATAGGGAATATTTTGATGGTTGCTTTAGCTGCCAGAGGAAAAGGTCTTTATAGGACGTGCTCTTTTCTTCCTCTATCAGAAAAGCAAATTCAACTCGGCTATGAAAAATATAGCAAAAACGGCGCAGTACCTCGGGCTGTAAACTTTACTTTTCAGGAGGCAGTGGTTAGCCATTCTTGCTATGTTGATAAAACAATATTTCAATATACTCCAGGAGAGGAGGGCTTAACGAAAGCGATCGAAAAAGAACATTATTCTTTATTACAAGCGGTATCTAAAAATATTAGTTTTTTTGCCCAAGGACAATCTCCCATTTTACTCACTGATATTTTTACTGATATTGCTCAAGTTTCAAAGAAAAATGATTTCAACCTAAACCCAGGCTGTTCAACTTCTTATTAAAGGAATGTGTTTGATGGAAAGTGTTAAAAGAAAAATTGTCGATAATGAAAACATTAGACACGAAGTTCCTGGGCATGTTCTTTCTCGTTATCGTCATATCATTGGAGAAGTACCTAAAAACTTAACGTTCGAAAGTTTATTAGAGTCTGTTTGTGAATACTATGAAAATATTATTGCCTGTATGCCAGGAAACGTTTATTGGTTTGATAATCAAGGTATTGTACATGGCTGCAACAGAAACGTACTGAGTATGTATGGATTAAATGATGTTTCTGAATTTAAAGGCTTAAATTTTGATCAAATTGGGCAGTTGATTCCCTGGCCAAATGATGTTTCAGAAAAATTTAAGCAAGATAGTTATAATGTTATCCGTACAGGCGTTCCAATAATAAATGAAGAAGAGCCACCGATTTTAGATGCAGAGGGAAACGCATTGTATTTTTTAACCAGTCGTGTGCCATTACTCGATAGCGCAGGTGAAAGGGTAGGTATAGTGGGTATTTCTACCGAAATTACATCGTTAAAGGAAGCAGAAAAGCGAGAAAAATTGGCTATTATAGAGGCGATTGAACAAAATGCAACAGCGTCAGCAGAAGAAGCCTTGCGGCGAGCAGTCACTGTATTAGCAGGCAGTATTGCGCACGATTTGCGTACTCCACTGACAGCTGCATTATTGCGCGTAGATGCTCTTGCCAAAGCGCAGGCTGAATTAATTCCTCAGCAAGAAGATAAATCGTATAAAGAGCTTGTGGAAAAAAATCTTCCAGCTTATTTTGACGTTGTGTACTCTTCTATTAAAAATTTTAAAAAAATCATTTATGACATGAATAACTTTATTGATGTAACGCTGAAGTCTATGCAACGTTTGGTCAGTGGAACTTTAAGTAAAGAAGACTTTATTGTATGTGACGTGGGTGATTGCTTGCATCAAATCGTAGTACGTTACCCTTTTCGAGGAAATGAAAAAAATCTACTTCAACTTACCAAAATTGACGACTTCTCTTTTATGGGAATTCCTGTTCTTTTTTATCGTATTATATTTAATTTATTAGGAAATGCTTTTCACCAAATTGCTAAAAATAATAAAGGAGAAATTTTTATTAGTACAGAAGTGGGCTCCGCTTTTAATATTGTAAGAGTAAGAGATACAGCAGGGGGCATTTCACCAGAAAAAATAGATCATCTGTTTGATGCATATGTTACCCATGAGACCACTGGTACAGGAGTGGGATTAGCTTTTTGTAAGTTAACGATGCAAAATTTTGGTGGCGATATTACATGCCATAGCGTTGAGGGTGATTATATTGAATTTTGTCTGTCATTTCCAACGATTCAATAAAACTGGGTGACTTCAATTGAGAAGAGAAACGACGCGTATTTTAATGGAAACATTACGATAGTTAACAGCGGCGAATTAGCGCTATTGATGTTTCACTAACCGGCTGTTAACATAGCTTGGGTTGAAATTTTCAAAATATTGTTCACCAGTGAATGCATTTGTAATTGGATCAGCTGCTGGGGGATTAAAAAAGAAGCCAACTGTCATTCTTTTTGTATTGCTAAGCTCAACTTTGTGAGGAGCAGCAGTGCATTTTTCTTTACCTAATACTAGTTCTAATACCTTTGCTAATACGATAACGTAATAGTCTTCCAACGGTTTTATATCGACCCAAACCTTCTCTCCCTCCGATTTCGTCAATATTTTTAAACCTGGTTCTGTAACACATAGGACAGTAACAATACCAAAATCTTTATGCTTTTGTAATCCTAACGTGGATTTTTCGTGATTTTCATTTAAACTAGGATAATTAACAATTGAAAGATAGGTTCCCTCGTCGTCAATAATATTGTTTAGAAGTTCAGGTTTTTTTACATGATTAAATATTGCTTCTAATAATGGTTTCACAACAACCTTATTCAATTTATCCGTTAGCATTTGAATGTCAATTTGTTGTTTACTTAAGCAATCAGGTGGTTGGGCAATGGGGAAAGACAAACGTTCAGCTTGCTCAGGGTTTGCTCGTTTCCTTCTATCTTCATATTGAGGCGTCATTGATTTATTTATTGATGGGCTATCAAAAAAAGTTAAAGCTGTAGCTTTGAATTTATGGATAACAACGTCAATTTCATCCTTATCAAATTTTTTAAAATAACAGATACCTGTTGCTAACAACTTATCGATCTCAAGCTCGCTTAGATCACGAATAGAGTCAATAATTAGTATACTATTTAGTTCAGGTATCATTTTTTTCCCCAAAAAATTTCATGCAAATCCTAAAATAAATGCCTTGTTTAAAACTTTGGTACTATTTTAAGCGGCTCTAAAAAATTTATTTTTTCTATCGCTACATATTCCATTTTGAGAGATTTATTAATTAAATCAGGACATTTATGGTCTATACATATTTCAACCTCCAGATTGAACACGGTAGTAATAATTTCACGTAATAGTTCTTTATCAGCATCTTGTTTTTCCAACTCATCATACGAGCCTTTCATCCCTATTGCCATTTGCCTTTTATGCGGACCAGGTTCTGTTTTCTCTGTAAAATATAACAAATTACAAATTTTCTCTTTCAAAACAATATTTTTCAAGTTTATCACCGCCTTTTCTACTGTATTCTTCTGTTCTTCTTGTTCAGGGGTTAATGGTCTGTTACGTGATGCTATCTGAGACGCCATTTGCTCCTCCTGAGATGGTACAGTTGATATATTATTTATTTGGTGGTAGTAAAAAGTTAGGTAATAATCAAGATCATCTTTTTTTAATAATGCTAAATGTTCTAGACGGATTGTTATGCCCTTATCCAAGTCTTTCAAGGGCTCTGTAGACTGAGCAGCATAAAATAAGTTTTCGACAACATAAGCGCCGCAACTACTGCCATCCGATTGTTTTAATGATTCTTTTATTTCAAGCTTCACGTTAGGTGATAAGGAAGTAATTTGATTTTCAAGTAACTTTGGAATCACTACATCACAACTTGAATCATAGTAGTGAGCTTGAGTGATACTCTCTTTATCAGTGCGTAATAATAGTCCTGTCCAATGCCCACCATGCACATGACATGGAATTAACAAAATCGTTTTTTTAGAAGTTAAGGCGCTCTTGACATTGTCGTAAAGTTCTTCTGAAGCATTATTGCTAATTGTCGTTGGAGTTAACACTTTTATTTCTTCTCTAAGTGCATGATCAGCTATCTCTAATATTTTTAGCTGTAAAAACTTGGACATTGCTTCTACTTCATATTGATATTTACAATTTACCTGCGGATTAGACTCTGCATCCTTATCAGATTGTTCGCGGGTTACCGTCGGCTTAAACTTTGCCTCCTTATAAGATTGTTCACGGTTTACCTTTGGCATTGGGAAGAAACGTGACTGAATACTTCCCTCGTATTGTATTGGCTTTTGAATTTGTAATTTCTTTTGCTTTTTTTCTGGCACTTGTTCTTGCTTTTGTTCTGGTTCTGGTTCTGGTTCTGATTCTGGTTCTGGTTCTGGCTTAGGCACTCGCTCTTCTTCTACCGCTATCTCTTGTTTTTCCTCTTCTTCTTGCATTAATACTTGCATCTTATCTATTGTAGACATATTAATTGCTGATTCAACAGTTGCATTGCATTCGTTTGTTAATTTAGTGATTTCATTAAAAAAATTTACTTGAGAGACATGGTCTAATGCAGTTTCAACTTCGTTTTTTAAAAGGTCTGTATGTTTCTTATAAAATTCGATAAATTTTTCACATTCTAAGTATAAATCACTAGGATTTATCCCTTCACTTTTATAAGAATTAATTTCTAATTTGTGATCATTGTTTACATGCAGCTCTGCTAATTGGTTTAACAATAAGAGAAGATCATATTGTGTTTTAATAATAACAGCATAATAAGAACGCATTTTATAGTTAGACAGTAACTCCGAAATTGATTTTAATATTTCTGCGTGATTACTTTTCATGGTTTGTAAGTATTTGTCAATTTCAAAATTTGTATTTTTTTTATCATGATTAAGCTGATTAATATGTTCTTCGAGGGTGATTTTGATTTTAAAATTTTCTATATGCTTTAAAATTATTGATTTTTTATAATCATCAGAGCGCTTAATCATATATGATTTTTTACGTTCATTATCACGTATTTCATCAAGAAAAGAATGTTCATTTTTTTTCAGTAGAAATAATTCATATTCAAGAAAATGTAAAGTTTGTTTTTCTATTTTAACTAAGTCTTGATAATTGTAAAAAATTGCAGGATTGTTGTATTTTGAAATTTTATTCATAGTAGCATATATTTCTGTTTTTTTAATATGAATTTCATAATACAACTTGGCGTATTGTCTCCAGTTTTCGCAAATATCACGTTCCCTATCTTCTAATTTAGAGTTAAGTAAACATAGAATGTTTTTTCTTTGAAATATAACTTCATCAAGTTGCATTTGTATAATTTCTTCTATTTCTTGTTGATCATGATTTTGTAAATTTTTATAATAAGTATATTTTTCTGTATAAGTTGAAATTTTTTCTTTGATTATTTGGAAAATTTTTTGATTAGCAGTTATTTTTTTAAATAATAATTCATTTTCATTTTTTAAATCATTAATAATAGCAAATTTTTCATCGATAGATTCTTTTAATGTAATTAAAAATGGGCTGAGAATGGTATTTTCCCAAGTAGAAAGTGCTCGTTCAATATTTTGACAAAAATCTCTTTGTAAATAGTTTTTAAAGTAAATTTTTTGAAAATGGCGTAACAGTGCCGTAGGTAGCTGTCTCTCATGGTGGGTACTGATACAGCTTTTCATGGCC